>CAZMNL010000200.1:0-6020 GCA_964567525.1 uncultured Anaerolineaceae bacterium | reverse complement strand
CACCTCTCCGCGTGTGGGACGTATGCGCAGCATACGCGGGGTTATGGGGTGAGGTAAATCTGGAAATCTGCAAAGGTAGAGAGTGTTTCAAACTGCGGTGTTGTTTTTAGACGCCTACTAAACATGTGATCAGCGGGCCGTTTACGGTCCAGCAGACCTATAGCCCGGTGGCTTTAGCGCCGGGCGAAGGACCCCTACTCCAACACCCCGCACCCCGGCGCGAGCGGTTCCGGCGTGCCGAGGCCGTTAGCGGGCACGGCGTAGATCTGGTAGCTGGCGGCGGTCATCCCCTCGGCTTGAGACGCGGCCCCGGCGGTGAAGTAGATCAACGCCCCGTCCTCGGACCACGCGAGATCGTCGTAGTAGCCGGTGTAGCTCGCCACCTGCCGCAGGTCGCTGCCGTCCGCGTTGACGACGTAGATCGTGCCGCCGCCGGGCGACTCAATCGTGATGTTGCTGAACGCGATCCGCGTGCTGTCCGGCGACCAGCGCGGGCGCGACCACAGCGGGCGCTCCGCGTCCGGGGCGGGGATCACGTTCTGCCCGGTTCCGCTGGCGTCCGCGATCACCAGCTTGGCCGACCCGACGCTGTTCTGCACATAGGCGAGCAAGCGCCCGTTCGGGGACGGAATGCCGGGGCTGTCGATCCAGCCGCGTTCCGGCACGCCAGGCGGGAACAGGGTACAGGCTTCGATCACGCGCAGCGCGCCAAAACCGGGCGCGGCGGGTTCGGCGGTGACTTCCGGCTCCGTTTCGGCGGGAGTCTCGGCGGGCAGGGCGGTGCCCGTCACCGCAACCGTCACATCTGCTGAGTCCACCACGTCCGACGAGATCACGTCAATCACCAGCAGCCGCAGCGTGATCGCGCCGGTGTCGGCGCTGCCTGGCGGTGGCGCGACCGGCGCGACGACGCCCGACCCCTGCGCGGGGATGTAGAGCACCGAACGCGGCAGTTCAACGTTGACCGTCTCGTCGCCGATCACCTGCACAAACGTGATATGCGCGCGCGGCGGGCGGTCGCGCACCACCCAACTGATATTCACGCGCGCGGTCCCGGCGGCGAGATCAGCGGCGGGGATGCTCTGGTCCAGCGCGGAGAACGAGAACACCGACGGCACAAGATCGGCGGTCCCTTCAGCGTATGGGATCACGTAGACGCGCTCGGCGGCGACCTGCCCGAAAGCATCCGTCACCGCCAGCCGGTAGGTCGGCGGGCCGAAGTTGCGCGGGTTCTCCACCGTGATCGGCAGCTCACCAACCGGCGCAAAGCTGCCCGGCTCGCCCAGCGCGACCCACTCGCTGCCGGTGTAGGTGTACAGCGCGATCTGCTGGTTGGGGGCGACGTGCGCCACATGCCAGCGCAGCGTGGTTTCCGTGTCGCCGGAGTCCAGGTCTTCAACCGTGATGCTGTCGAGATCGCTCTCGAACCGGAAAATCGCCGGGGGCCAGTCCTGCGCGCGGGCCGTTGGTAGACCGCCCGCCAACAGCGCACACACCAGCATTCCCGCGATCATGCTCGTAACGCTTAATCGTTTCAACGCAGCACCTCCTCAAAAACAGCGATAAGCTGTAAGCTAATAGCGACTGTATGCGGTGTTATGACCAGGTTGGGCTGCGACCCCGCACATTCAGCGCCGTTTACGGTGCTTTCGACCTATAGCCTGCTGCTTGAGCGGCAGGCGCAGGGCGATCACCGCTTATTTTCGTCGCTTGTGGTGCTGGTGCGACCTGCGGTCGCATTGCAGCATGGCTGGCGCACCCCAAAATTGTGCAAAATGTAAATCTCGCACGTCTCAGTATAAGCGGGGCGGGGCGTCCGCGCCAGATGACTTTCGGGTGGCGGGCGGGCGGCTTCCTGACGCACAACCCACGCCGTTTTTTTATGATTTTGATTATGTTTATATGCCTCTTAAACAGATCAGGCGTATACTGGGATACAAGGAAACCCCATCATCGCCCACCAAAGGGACATGTTTTGGAGGAAAACAGCATGAACACATTTCGGCTATCTCGTTTAGTGACGTGGAGTCTCGTCGTGACGCTGGCGCTGGCGCTGCTGCCGGTGCTGCCGCGCGCCTATGCGCAGGCGAACGGCATGATTGCCTATGGCGAGGCCGTGCAGGGCCAGATCACCGCAAAAAACTATTTCCAACTCTGGCAGTTTGAGGGGCAGAAAGGCGACCGCATCCAGATTTTGATGGAAGGCGACGGCAATCTTGACCCGTACCTGGGCCTGATCGAGTTCGCTACCGAAAATGTGCTGGTCGAGGACGACGACAGCGGCGGCAACGGCAACGCATACATTGAAACCACGCTGCCCAGTTCCGGCACGTTTTTGATCGTGGCAACGCGCTATAACTTCGACATCGGCACGACCGAGGGCCAGTACGCGCTGGGATTGGCGGGCAGCAGCAGCGGCCCAACAAACGTCGCCAACCCCGCCGCGACTAATGATCCGGTCGAGATCGAGCCGGGCATCTTCTACATGGGCGATATGGCGCTGGGCGAGCCGGTCAACGGTGCGATCAGTGCCGCGTCCTATGCGCAGCTTTACAGCCTGGAACTGCCAGCCGGGACCGAGATCATGGTCGCTATGTTGGCGGACGAAAGCAAACTCGACAGCTACCTGTTTTTCGCTGATGAGGAACTCAACCTGCTGGCCGAGGACGACGACTCGGCGGTTCAGTTTGGGGGCGACGCTAATGACGCCTTCCTGAACCTGACCGTGCCGCAGACCGGCGTGTACTACGTCGTGGCGACGCGCGCGGGCGCGGATATGGGCAGCAGCACCGGCACGTATGTGCTCGTGGCCGGGATTCCCGAAGACGAGCCGCAGCCCGCCGCCGCGCAGGAAGAAGCCGACGACGATCTGCCCGCTGGCGTGGACTTCATCGACACGCTGAGCGCCGGGGACACCGTGCAGGGCACGATCTCCGATGACAGCTTCATGCATCTCTACACGCTCGAAGGGCAGGCGGGCCAGGAAGTCACAATCACGATGGAAGGCTCCGGCGGTCTGGATGCTTACCTGGGCCTGCTGGACCCGGCGGGCGACGTGATCGCCGAAGATGACGACAGCCTGGGCGGGGTCAACGCCGTGATCACCATCACGCTGCCGGAAAGCGGCACGTACCTGGTGGCGGCCACGCGCAGCAACATCGACGAGGGCATTACGTCCGGCCCGTATACGCTGACGGTCCGCAGCGGCGCGCTGGAAGCCGAACCAGCCGCCACCGGCCTGAGCAGCTTTGGCGGTCTGCCGGGCCGCGCGATTGCGGCTGACGGCGGCACGTTCTACCTGCGCGGCAACGGCGCATCCGATAACCCCGAAAAGTCGCCGCCGGTCGAAGCGTTCTTCGGCCTGGATGCGGGCGACCTGCCGGGTCGCGCGGGCGGTTCCGGGTTGGGACGCTTGCAGTCGCCTGGCGCGCAGGGCATCATCGCCATTCTGATCGGCTAGCCGACCGGACCCCCCGCATACAACCGCATACACACACCACCGGGGCGCGCGCAGCGCCCCGGTTTTGTTTAAGGCTGATCCACAGAAATAATTGCCCATTTGATGGTTCGATCCCCGGCAGCGTTTGGGTGTCCCCTTCCCTGAGGGAAGGGGGAACGTGGCCCCAGGCCACGCGGGGATGGGGTAATTATTTTCATGGCGAAGCCTAACCTCACCCCCGGCCCCCTCTTCACTCGCGGAGAGGGGGAGACAGGCGCGCACGTAAGCCCCTCTCACCACCCCAAGCGGACCTTCAAACGCTCGATTACGTTGAAGATGATCGGGCATTCCCCCATCGCCGCGATGAACTCGTCAATCAGCCAGCGAAAATGCGGCGTAAACGCGGGATAGTCGCGGCAGGCTTGCGGGCGGTGTGCGTAGAGCGCACAGCGGCGGCCATCCAGGAACGCGCACGGTGTAACGCGGAAGACACCCCATTCGTATAGATGCGCGCCGTTTTTGCGGTCCACGTAACGCGCGATCACGTCTTGCGGCGTCAGGTCGAGCGCCTCCGCCAGCGGGGGGATATCGTCAGGCACGAGTCCCACCGGGAACGACCGGCAGCAGTGGGCGCAGGCGGTGCAGTCAATGCGGGGCACGACATGGGCGGCGATGGCGTCTACCAGCGCGTCGAGTTCATCGGAGGGGCGCTGCTCGCGCGTCCACATGATCTCGACGTAATGCACAAAAGCGCGGTTGTCGTCCTGCCGCGCCTGCGCCAGCGCCGCGACCTGGTCCGGGTCCGTGATCAGCGGCGGTTGGGTGGGGGAAGTCATGATCCAGGCTTATTCCGCTGCGCCGCCGTCCAGGTCGGCCTGTTCTTTGGCTTTGCGGGCGCGCTCTTGAAGCTGGTCCAGAATCTCGGCGAACGTCTCGTTCAGGAAGTGCGAGAGATCGTTCGCGCCTTCGAGTTCTTCCTTCGCCACTTCGCTCATCGTGGCGATGAAAGTTTCGCGGCTGATGATGCCCTGCTGGATCAAGAGCCGGGCCAGCGCTTTTGCAATCACGAAGCCATCGACGCCCCGCGCGCCCAGGCTCGCCAGTCCGCCGAATAAGTCGCCGAAGATTTCCTGTGTGGTTCTGATGTCGTCTTGCACGCGGTTTTCTCCCGTATCTGATGCATTCGGCATGAGTGCGGCCCCGATTGTAACGCGAATGGCGCGCTTTTGCTGTTTTTGGAAACTAAAAACGACGTTTCACCGCAGAGGACGCGGAGCGCGCCGAGTAAAGACCCTCGCCCGGCGATCAAATCACCGGGCTATGTGTCTGCTGGACCGCAAAGCGGCCCGCTGCGGGAACGCCTAACCCCGTTCACGGGGTGGCCGACATGTAGCCCGACGGATTTACCGTCGGGCGCACGGCGACGACCGCACCCGTCGCCACCCCCGAAGTGCGCGCGGCGGTGGCGGCGTGGCGCGCGTCGCAGCAGTGGTAGTGTATCCTTCGCGGTTGAAATTCCCCCCATCCTAAATCCTTTCCCCAAAATGAGGGAAGGGCTTAAAATCTGCCCCCCTTCCCTCCGCGAAGCGTGGGGGAAGGGGTTGGGGGATGGGGGCAAAAGACGACAGGCACAAATTTCAACCGACAAAGATACAGTATCGCAGCAGTCAGGAGGCGACACGGAGTAGCCAATCGGCTATAATCGGGAAAAAATAGGAGGACTCCGCCAATGACCACCACCGACCAGATTCTCGCGCCACGTATCGTGGTTTCGCGCACGGTCTGTCACGGCAAGCCGCGTATCGCAGGCACGCGCATCATGGTGTACCAGGTGCTCAATTTGCTGGCTGCCGGGAAACCGGTCAGCGCGATCACGTCTGAGGACTATTACCCTGACATTACTGCCGAGGACGTGCTCGCGTGCCTCGCCTATGCCAGCCGCGTGATCGAAGATGAAACGGTTGTGCCGACGGCATGAGCATCTTGTTAGATCACAACGTCCCAGCGAAGTTTGTGCGCCTGCTCAACGATTGGGGCTATGAAGCCAGCCGCCTTACCGAACATCTCGACGCCGATGCCGCCGACGTGGACGTGATCGCGCTGGCACAGACGCTTGGTGCGGTGCTGCTGACGATTGACCTGGATTTCGCCAACCTCCTCGATTATCCACCCGCCGATTATGCCGGAATCCTGGTGATGCGTTATCAGGCAGCGCGCGAAGATGCTGTGATCGCTACGTTGCGGCAAGCCCTGAATGACCTTTACCGTGACGACTTGCGCGGTATGTTGGTGATCATCGAACCGACTCGCTACCGCATTCGCAAATCGCCGGAATCCTGATCCCCCTCAAAAAAATCTGCGTGCATCTGCGTCTGCGTCCCAAATAGTTGCGCCAACCCCGCGCCAGCACTACAATGCGCAGTATGACCGAACACACACACACGCTCACCTTTCCAGACTTCGACCCGGCGCTGCCTGGTTTCCGTGCCGAGGAATTCCTCGCGCTGACCGAGTCCCTGCTCGCCTTCCCGGTGGAGCAGGACCCCGTCGCGCTGGATGCCGCCCCGTTCCGTTTGGAGCG
>CAZMNL010000199.1:0-6025 GCA_964567525.1 uncultured Anaerolineaceae bacterium | reverse complement strand
GTGACCAGATGATGGCTTGGGTTCAGTCGTTGGCTGAGACGGGGTCTTATCCTTGTAAGAAAGTTTGCGATAGGTTGACAGCCAACCTCCGGGAATAGCTGGAGACGCTTTTCTTGCAGACGATCTACGTTTTCTTCTTCATTGAGGTCGGCACACGCCGCGTACATCTTGCCGGGTGTACGACCAATCCAACGGGCGACTGGGTCACTCAACAAGCCCGCCAGGTGATGTGGGCGTTGGAAGACCGCGACCCTGGCATTCGATTTCTGATCCGTGACAACGACCAGAAGTTTACCCAAGCATTTGACACGGTGTTTCGCTCGGAAGGCATTGATGTGATCACCACTCCCCATCGTGCCCCGAATGCGAACTCCTTCGCGGAGCGGTGGATTCGCTCTGTACGTGAGGAGTGTCTGGATAAGCTGTTGATTATCAATCAAGCTCACTTGAGACGTGTCATGCGCGAATACATAGCGTTCTTCAACACGGCGCGTCCTCATCAGGGTCTTGATCAACGGATTCCCGTGCCAATGATCGACCACGAAAACACGGGCCCTGTGCGTTCTCGCGCGGTGTTGGGTGGTATCATTCACGACTACTACCGTGACGCTGCGTAAGGGAAAAAATCGGCTATTGCACGCATTTTTTGAGACTACGGGTCCTCTATTTCCTCGAACCCCTGGCGGACAACTCCAAACAAGCCATCGGCGGACAGTTTTTGGCGTACCTTCATCTTGAATGCCTCTCTCATCGTTTTCAGGTTCCAAGATACCCCTATTCTTTACGAAAACGCCCGTCCATTCAGGCTCATTTTTCCCGGCGTTTTTACACCTTCGGGAATTGCTGCCTCACAGCTTGCGGGGTAGGACCCACAAGGGTATCATCCGCGGCTCATAAGCCCTGCTTGACGGGCAGAATATCACCTTCAACGGGCGGCGTATGGGAGACTTCTTCGTCCTCCTGGACCGCCAGTTTCATAAGGGCCATCGCCTCATTGCCGCCGCAACCCCGGCCAATCAAGCGCGCAAATGTGCCGGTGGCAATCGCCGTTGCAAACGACGTGCCTGCCCAGCGTGCCAGTCCCAGATCGTTTTGCGCCACGCTATCGGGATAATGCGCGCACGTGTAAAGGCCAAGAATGCCGTCCGTCACCAAGTTGTTGGGATCGCCGCCATAGGCGAGGAACCCTTCGTCGGACTGCATGTCGGCCTTATTGGAGAAATCACCGCGCCACGCCCCGACGCCAAACACACCCTCGAATGCCGCCGGGTACCGGGCTTCGACTTGCTCTTCTTCCCCTCCTTTACCGTCGTTTCCCGCCGCCGCGAACATCATCGTCTGGTCCTGCCGGAGACTATCGTAAAGCGCCTGTACGCCTAGCACCAGGGCGGTCTTGAAATTCTCCCCGAAAATCTTGTGCAACAGCTCGTAGAACCTGTCGACGACCGACTTCTCAGACGGGTCAATTTGTGACTCGTCAAACGGAAAGGAGATCATCAGGCTGGAGTTGATAACGGTGACGGCAGCGGCGCTCTGTCCTGCCATCTTTTCGTTGAGTTTGTCGGCCCCCCAGCACAGCGCTTTCAGGGAACCAACGCCGTAATCATTCAAGACCTGGATCAGCTTAATATGGGCTTCGGGGGCTAATGTCCGAATGATCCCAGCGATAAACAGACCGTGATCGGACATGTCATAGTCGTGTTTCTTCAGCTTGAACGTTTTCTTGAACGCCGGATCGTTCTTGTCATCGTAGTAGAAAATCTCGAACGTATCCTGAGGATTTGTAGGCCCTTTAAAAAACTGATTGAACAACTTGTTCTTGGAGCCTAGATCGTGCCACGCGCGTTTTAACGAAGCCTGTGATGGCACGGTGTCAAAAATGACAACCTCGACCATGTTGGGACCGGCGGCGCTGATGAATTTATCCCGGAATTTCTTGTAGTTTTCATATTTGGGGTCGTTTGTCCTCGGCGTGATCAGGTCTTTATCCGTTACGGCAAACGCCCATTGCGCGGGATCGACACCGCCCTGTCCAGGCGAGCCAGCAGGCGGCATCGGCTTCGACCCAGGGCCGCCAGTCGATACCTGGCTGGGCGTCCCGCCAAACAGCCAGTCAGGTGTAACCGCGCATAACACAAGGGAATTCTCGTCGTCATCTTCGGCTTGCGGGTCCCTTATGAAACTCCGGTGCAGCTCACCGGTCAGGTATAGAAGATACATATCGTCTTTTCTCAACGGCTCGACCACATCGGGAGGTATATCGTGCCCCAACTGAGAGAGGTCCTCCGTATTCATTCCGTGACGGCCCAACGCGTCCTTCAACTCGCTGTTGACGTATCCAACCGGGAACAAAACCAGCGAGAAATCGGCATCTCGGGTCGCCGTGAGCGGAGAATGATCATCTTGCCGCAGCGCAAACGAACAAACCTGTGTCTGGTCGGAATCAAGCCCGAATATGACGCCCCCTTCGTTGATTTCGGCAGCATTGATGCCATTCTCATAAAGGAAATCTCGTATCTCTTTGCTTTCGTTATACAACCGATTGTAAGGCGCGTTGTCATCGAGTTTGTCCTTAAGTAACGAGGTGACAGTCTGGTCTGAAAGGCGTCCTCCCCTGGGGTGTTTGACGAGCACGACCATCTCCCGATGCGTAAAATAGACGAATTGGAACTGATTGTCCGACATGACATTTCCTCCTGATGCCACTGATTTTGCTAGATTCGTGACAATGGGTCAGCATTGCCGATCAGTTGAAATGCGCCCCAAAACGCCGGATGCATTCGGGGTGTACCATCACGTAACAGAGCCATCTGCGCCTCACGCAGGGCAGCGGCTTTGGAGTGACCGGATTCGAGTAAGCGGTAAAAATGCGCCATGAGTCCGACGGTGCAGGCGTCGTCCACGCGCCACAGGCTCGACACTAGCGCACCCGCCCCGGCATACAGGATGCCTCGGCCCAGCCCGATCAGTTCTTCGCCGGGCGAGACGGTCACCCGCCCCGTTTCGCAGGCGCTCAGCGTAACCAGTTCGTAGCTCAAATCGTATTGGAGCAGGTCGTCGGCGCAAAGCTGCCCGTCCGCGAGCAACAGATACGAGAGGTCCGGGTGATCAAGCCGGTGCTTGCCGTGTGAGGCGATGTGCAAAATCTGGGCAGCGGGAGCCGCCAACAAGGTCCGCTGCGCAGCCTCCTCCACGTGCAATTGGCCCGGAAACATGCCGTGAACGATCTCGGCTTCGGCCAGCGTTTGCGAGATTTTCCCGTCGTTGGAATGCGCGATGACCAGGGCTCGTTTTTCTCTTCGGGGGGCAGCGCGTGCCAGCGAGCCCGCCGTCGGCAACACGACGACCTCGCCGTGTTCGATCAGGTAGCGCTGGCCGGTATGCAGCAGGTTGAACGGCACATAGTGCAGCGCGCCGTACGGCACGATGATGATCCGGCGCACGTCGCGCAGGCGCTCCGCAAAGGGGGCCATCAACGCCGTATAGAGTTCGTGGCCTAAGCGCTGAGCCGTTTGTGTCAAATGGTGCGCGGCGCGGGTCTGAGTCCCCTCTGAGATCGCGCAACGAATATTGAAGCGCAATTTGCCCAAAATGCTCTGTAACTCGTTGGCCGTCTTCGGCAGCGGGTACCGGCTGATGCGGTTTCGGTCGATCACTAACGCTTCAAAACGCGCCGCACCGTCGTGATAGTACTCGATCAATACGGCGTCATCCGACAGCGAATCCTGCACCGTGCGCAGGGTGGCCTCTGGCGCGTCGATATATTGTTTTTCGATTGAGCTGTGGATGTACAGTTGCTCGGTGATGGCGCGCATCCGGCTTTCGCGCGCGCTGAGTTCCTGCGCGGCCACGTCGGTGTCAAGCGAGGGTTCGTCTTCGTTCAACAGGTCGTGTTCGTGGGTGAGCCGGTAGTACCAGTGGTGCTCTTCGCGCAGCCGGTTGAGTTCCGCGATCAACCCGCGAGAAACCTCGTTATCCCGCCTCCAATAGAGGCGTTCGCGGTTCGCCAGATACCCCAGAAAGGTCTGTGATTTTTCGAATTCCAGAATCGTGAAAGCGTGCGCGATTTGCTGCGACTCCAGCGCCAGGCGCATCAAGGCTTGCAACGCTTCTCCCCGGCTCTGAAGGAAGCCGGGGCGCAAGGTGATCGTCAAACGATGCTGGGCGCGCTGAACGGTCGCAACGGCGGCGCGGTAATGGCGCACGCAGCGCAGCGACAATCCCCGTTCTTCCTGAATCCGGCCCAGCAGCAGGTGCGCCTGATAACGAAGTTCCGGCATATTACACCGCTGCGCGATTCGCAGCCCGTCGGTCGCGGCAGCCAGAGCCGCCTCACATTCGCCGGTTGCCATCGTCGCCTCTGCCCTGAGCAAAAGGGCACGGGCGTAGTTTACCCGTTGGCGGTTTGAGGCGAAGTACGTCTCGGCTGTCTCGGCTTCATCGCGGGCGGCGGCAGGATTTCCGGCTCCCAGCGCAATCCTGCCCCGTAGCAGGTGGATCACCGCCACCCAGGTGCCCGCGTCCACCGCCGCGAACAAGGTTTCTGCGCGATCCAAGAGTTGTTCAGCCTGCTCGAAACGGTCGAGTTCAGCCTCGGCGGTTGCCAGCAAACGCAGCGCGCAGGCCAGATCATACGTAGCGCCACACCTTTCGAATTCGTCAATGATCTCCAGCGCCAGCTTGCGCGCGTCGGCGTAACGATTCAAATGCAGGTAGCACTCGACCATGTCACGCCTGGCGCGGGCCGCTTCCAACGGCATCTTGTCCGCCAGCGAACCAAGCACCTCGTACAACGTGTGCAAAGCCCGGTTATAGTGCCCCAGCGCCTGTTCCAGGTAAGCGATATTCAACTCGGCGATGGCCCTGCCGCCGTCTTCCCCGCGCATCGCAAAAAGCTCGCGTCCCTTCTGGAAACACGTCATGGCCTGGCGAAAATCGCCAAGAAACATACGCGCGAATCCCAGATTGGTGTATATGGCACCAAGGTGTTGCTGCCCGGCGTCTTTCAATCCCTGGGCGGTTTGTAGAGCTGCCTCGTAGGCGGTGGCTGCTTTTTCGTAATCACCCAGATTGTTATGAGCCAGGGCGGTATTCAGCTCCAGACGTAAGAGATATTCTTGCGCATCGTAGTGCAAGAATACCCGGCGCGCCTTATGAACTTCGGCCAGTGTCGCAGCTACATCATCAAAGTCAGCGCAGATCGCCACCCGCCCGATGCGTGTGCGTGCCCACCCGATTGCATTACCATCCTGCAAGAATAATCGACCCGCCCGCTCCAGGTCGCTCCAGGCCCGTTGGTTATTCGTTCCCTGGATTCGAAGCGAATCGCCGTAAGCCATTATTCCCAACGCGATCTCTGATGGCGCTTCACGCATCGTTCCCAGACGTTGAATCGCGAGGGCATAGTCAATCGATTTTTGGGTGTCTTTCCACCAATGTTCGTCCACCTTGGCTTTGAGATAGCAGATAACTGCGCTGGCGACCTGATCATCCAGAAGCCGCGCATTGGAATAAGCTGGATCGCTGTAGACTCTTTCGCCCAGCCCAGCTATCTCGACAGAATCAAAAGGCTTTTCGACTGCGGGGTGTTCTTTTTCGGTTATCGTATGCACCAAATCGCACATCTGGAGGGCAGCATCGAAATCTATATCCCACTGTTGGCTGATCTGCGCCTTCAGGCATCGAGTTACCGCCGTTTCGGTCGAGATATCAACGCATACACGTGAGACAGAAGATGGGTCCTGTAACAGTTGTTCGACCAGAGACTCGAGTTGCATAGGCGTCTAACCTTTATCACTCACAGGTCAATCGGGCATACGAGTACGCTTCCATTTTGAGCAATGATCCGAACCTCGTGGGAATTGGCGGTCTTCAAGCTACAGCGAAAAGCATTGTCGGCATCGACCGTCGCTGTCGCCGCTAATGTCGTATCACGCCACACTTCGACCAGCGCCCCAGTCCAGGTCTGACGGTGTTCCTGGCTCATCGCCATTTGGCCCTGCAATTGGTAGTGATCAAGTTCCGC
>CAZMNL010000198.1:0-6032 GCA_964567525.1 uncultured Anaerolineaceae bacterium | reverse complement strand
TCGACGATCTCCTCCTGGGTGGCTTCGGGCCGCCCGAAGGCGATGTTCTCCGAGATCGTGGCGTTGAACAAAAACGTATTTTGCATGACGTAGCCGACCTGGGCGCGCAGCAGTTTCAGCGGCAGGTCGCGCACGTCGTAATCGTCAATCGTGATGCTGCCTTCGCTCACGTCGTAGAAGCGCGGCACGAGATCGATCAGGGTGGTTTTGCCGCTGCCGGTCGTGCCGACGATGGCCGTCACCGTGTCGGGCCGGGCCTCAAACGTGATGTTTTCCAGGACTTCGACTTCGGGTTCGTCTTCGCGCGCGCCGTAGACGAACGACACATCGTTGAAGCGGATATGCCCTTCGATCTCGCCGGGATTCACCGCGCCCATTGGCGTTTTGATTTCCGGCGTGGTGTCGATGATGCTGAAAATACGTTTGCCGTTTGCCAGGGCGCGCGCGGTCACGTCGATCATGAAGGCCAGCCGGTGCGTTGGCAGCGAGAGCAGCATCACGTAGGCGTTCATGGCGACCAGCGTCCCGACCGTTATTTTGCCGTCCAGCTCCATTCCGCCGCCGAAGAACAGCAGTAGGAAGGTCAGCAGGCCGACGATGAACCACACGGTGGGCATGGCGAGCGTGAACAGGTTCGCCAGCTTGATCCAGGCGTTGAGCACAGTGGTGTTGTCGTCTTCGAACTGGTCCCGCGCGAACCGTTCGCGGGCGAAGGCTTTGACGACCACGATCTGCGAGAGATTTTCCTGAATGCGCGCGTACATCGCGCCGCGTGCCGTGCGGATATCGCCAAACATCGGCTCGATGCGCGTGCCGAACAGGTACGCGACCACGAACAGGATCGGCATGGGGATCAGCACAATGGCCGCCAGCGTGGGATCGGTGGCGAACATGATGCCGTAGATGCCGCCCAGCAGCACGATCAGGTTGATCGCGTCGCCGATCACGATCCCGGCGAAGAAGCGGATTTCGTCCACGTCGCCAATTGCGCGGCTCATCAACTGCCCGATGCGTGTGCGGTCGTAGAACGAAAACGGCAGCCGTTGCAGATGCGTGAACAGGTCCAGACGGATGGCGTAGGCGACCTTGCGGCCTAACCACTGCGTGCCGTAGCGCTGGGTGAAGTTGACCAGCGCGCGCACCAGTGCAATTGCGGTGATCAGGATTGCGGCAGCGGTCAGGTTCTGGCGCTGTGACCAGCCGGACGGGAAGAGCGCGAATTTGTCGGTGGAGCCGAGCGCGGCGTCGATGGCGTTGCCGATCAGCCAGGGACTGACCAGGGTGAGCAGGGTCGCGCCGATCAGCGCGGCGTAGGTCAGCACGGCAATGCGCCAGTACGGACGCATGTAGCGCAGGATGCGGATCAAAATCTTCATAAAAAATGCTTCTCCAATACGGCAGTGCGCCGGTTAGTCTGGAAACGAAGCAAACGACGCGAAATAACGACGAAGATTGTTTTGGGCTGTGTGCGGCAGTCTGACCCCGGATGAGCGCACGATTATAACCGAAATGCGCGCGCGGAGTCTAGAGCAAGTTCAGCGATTGCGCAATTCATCACGCAGTCGATTGTATGGTAACGGGAGACAGGATCGCGCAAAACGTGAGGAAGATCACGATTCAGGCAACCTTTGCACTATTTCAACAGAACTCTAACCCACGCGCGGCGCATTCTGGTTTAGAATCAAAAGGGCTTGTGTTTGCACAAGTGCAGGCCGTACCGCATCCATAGTTTTTCCCCAGGAGCACGTATTTTGAGCGATCCGCTGCGACCCACCGCTCCGTTTCCCCCTGACGTTTTGCCCGGCGAACGTGCCGAGTACCGCATTATGCGCAAAGGAAGCCGCTATAACATTCTTGGCCCACACGGGCGCGAATTCGTCAAATATCAGAGTGCCAGCGATGCCGGGCCGCGCTGGGAAGAGCTGACTCATACGCCCTGGCCGTACCCTAGCGCCGCGTATGCGCGCGGCCAACGACTCTGGGAGCTGGGCCTGATCGACCGCCGCTACGTCGGCGCGCAGGAGATCGTGCTGCGCGGCGCGGAGTCGGTGCCCGATTCCGAGGAGGACGCGGGCGAAGTTCCCGCCGCGACGTGGTGGTCTAACCTCGTGATCGCCGTGCCGCTGGCGGTGACGGCGCTGCCCGCGCCCCGGCAGGATATCACGGCGCACGAGCGCGTGATGGAGTCGCTGCGGCGCGATCCGGGGCTGCTGTTTACGCCGCGCGTGCGGCAGGCGCTTTCTGACGAGGTGCTCTATCACCGGCCCCACGCGGCCTGGGCGCAGCATTTGCTGAACCTGCTGCGGCGTTACGAGCGCCAGCAGCAGCGCCAGCGTCCCGCACCGGAAGACCCCGCCAACGTGACCGCTAAACACGTCGCGTGGCAGGAACAGCGGTTCAGCGAGTCGGCGATAGCGTCACTGTCGTGTTAGCGGTGGGCGCTGCGTCTGGATACAAGAAACGCCCCGTACCATGCCGGTACGGGGCGTAAATTGCCTGGCGTAAATCAGCGGGGCTTTAGCGGCCCTGGCGCTGCACGTTGCTGGCCTGGAGGCCCTTCGGCCCCTGGGTGATGTCAAACACCACGGATTCGCCTTCGTTCAGTTCGCGGTAGCCTTCGCCTACGATGGCGCTGTGATGTACGAAGACATCCGGGCCGTTTTCGCGCTCAATGAAGCCGAAGCCCTTCTGCGAGTTGAACCATTTGACGACGCCGTTGACACGATTTTCAGACATGTTGGGGATTCCTTTCCCACTAGAAATTGGTTTTTGGTGTTGTGGGAATGGAGTTGCTTGAGGCGACAAAAAAACCAGCGCGTTGGACAAGCTGCGCTGAGAAATTGTTTTCCTGCTGGCGAACAACCTTTTCCACTACGCCTTTTATCATACACCAGTTTTTTCGGCGTGTCCATGCCCAATTTACGGTTTTCGGCGGTGCATATCTTGCGGTGGGGCGTAGGGGAGGCGCACAGGGTTTGGGTTTACAGGGGGGCATCAAGGTTCTATAATGCGGCGGTGTTTGCGGCTGCGGATTATGCGCAAACTAGGTCATCATAAGTTTAAGAGAGTCGAGAGATGCAAAAGTTGGGCGATTGGTTCAGACAGTCGGTGCGGCGGCGTGCCGCGATGCTGCGGTTGTTTATCACGGGGTTCAGTATGGGGTCGGCGGACCTGGTGCCAGGGGTCAGCGGCGGGACGATGGCGCTGATCTTCGGGATTTATGAAGAGTTGATCCAGAGCATCAAGATTGTGAGTGGGCAGGCGGTCAAGCTGACCCTGCAAGGCAAGATCAAAGACGCGATCTCGGTCGTGCCCTGGTCGTTTCTGATCCCGGTGGGCGTGGGGATGATGACGGCGATCTTCAGCCTGGCGAACCTGATTTCCTATTTGCTGGATAACCACCCGGTGCTGATATGGGCGTTTTTCTTCGGGTTGGTGGCGGCGTCCGTGTGGATCGTGGGCCGCAGAGTGGGGCAGTGGAACGTCAAGACGTTCAGCGCGCTGGCGGTTGGGGCGGTGGCGATCTATCTCGTGGTGGGGGCGGTGCCGGTCGAAACCCCGGCGACGCTGCCGGCGTTTTTCGGCGCGGGCATGATCGCTATCATGGCGATGATCATGCCGGGCATTTCGGGATCATTTCTGCTGGTGCTGCTCGGCAAGTATGCCCAGGTGTTGGACCTGGTGACGGATCGTGATGTGCTGACACTGGGCGTGGTTGTGCTGGGGGCGGTGGTCGGGCTGGCGCTGTTCTCCCGCGTGCTGTCGTACATGTTTACGCACTATTATCACACGATGATGGCATTTTTGACCGGCGTGCTGCTGGGATCGCTGCGCAAGGTGTGGCCGTGGAAGGAAACGCTGGAAACGGGCCTGGACCGGCACGGGAAAGAAATTGCGTTGGTGGAGGCGAACCGGCTGCCTGACGCGGTAAATGGGGAACTGCTGCTGGCCCTGGTGCTGATGCTGGTCGCGGTGGGGTTGATCGTGTATCTGAGCAGGCATGAGACGAGCAAAGAGCAGGTTAAAGAGCAGTTCAAAGAAGAGGTGGATGATCTGCAACCTGCTTAACCAGGAAACGATTTCTAACCGGGCCACGCGCCCGGTTTTTTATTGCGACCTGAACAAGTATCATCTGGCACGCCGCGCCGTGACAGACGACCGTACCCGGCGCGTGGGGGACTCCGTATACTGGGGCTAGCTGTTTGTCGGAAAAATCAGACGAAAATAGAAGTTACGCAGTGGTCAGTTTGACAGGCGAACATGATGCCCTGTAAGTCCTGAATAATAGATTTTGCGAGGTTATTCTATGCAGAAATTTGTCCCACTTGGCAATGAAGCGATTGCGCAGGGGGCGCTGGATGCAGGTATATCCGGCGTGTATGCGTACCCCGGCACGCCGTCCACCGAGATCACGGAGTATATTCAACGCGCACCGGAGACGCGCACGCGTGGCATTCACTGCGACTGGTCCGCGAACGAGAAGACCGCGATGGAGTCCGCGATTGGCATGTCCTACGCGGGCAAGCGCGCCCTGGTGTGTATGAAGCACGTCGGGCTGAATGTGGCAGCGGACCCGTTCATGAACTCGGCGGTCACGGGCGCGAATGGCGGCCTGGTCTACATCGTTGCCGACGATCCCTCGATGCACTCGTCGCAGAACGAGCAGGATACGCGCTTCTACGGACAGTTCGCCCTGATCCCGATGCTGGAACCGGCGAACCAGCAGGAAGCCTACGATATGCCGTTTTATGCGTTCGAACTCTCCGAGCGCCACAAAATCCCGGTGCTGGTGCGAATGGTCACGCGGCTGTCGCATTCACGCGCGGACGTGGCGCGGCGGGATACGCTGCCGGAGAACGAACTCACACTGCCGCAGGACCCGCTGCAATTCCTGCTGCTGCCGGCGCACTCGCGGCGCAGTTATGCGGAACTGATCGAGAAGCAGCGCGATTTTGAGCAGGAAGCAGAAGACTCGCCCTTTAACCGTTACGAGGACGGCCCCGACAAAAGCATGGGCTTTATCGCGTGCGGGATCGCCTACAACTACCTGATGGAGAACTTCCCGGACGGCTGCCCGCACCCCGTGTTGAAGATCGCGCAGTACCCGCTGCCGCGTCAACTGGTCGCGCGCCTGATGGACGAGTGCGCGCAGGTGATGGTGCTGGAAGACGGTATGCCGCTGGTTGAGGAAAAGCTGCGCGGCTTCCCGTATGAGTCCGAGCAGGTACGCGGGCGGCTGGATGGCACGCTGCCGCGCACCGGGGAACTGGACCCGACCGTGATGGCGAAAGCGTTGGGGCGCGCGGTGCCCGAACCGGCGCGCCCGGTGTCGGGCCTGATTGCCAACCGCCCGCCGCAGTTGTGCCAGGGCTGCCCGCACGGGGATACTTTCATCGCGCTGAACGAGGCGCTTGAACCGTATGGCGACGGGCGCGTATTCTCGGATATCGGCTGTTATACGCTGGGCGTGATGCCGCCGTATAACGCGATCAATACGTGCGTGGATATGGGCGCGTCGGTGACGATGGCGAAAGGCGCGGCGGATGCCGGGCTGCGGCCCGCGATTGCCGTGATCGGCGACTCGACCTTCGCGCATTCCGGCATGACCGGGCTGCTGGACGTGATCAACGCCGGTCTGCCGGTCAAGATCGTGATTGTGGACAACGCCACGACCGCCATGACCGGCGGCCAAAGTCACGCGGGGCAGGGGCACCTGGAAGATATCGCGGTCGGGTTGGGCGTGCCCGAAGAACACGTGCGCGTGATCACGCCGCTGCCGCGCCAGCACGATCAGAACGTCGCTGCGATCAAAGAAGAACTCGACTATGCGGGCGTATCGGTGATCATCGCGCGGCGCGAGTGCATCGAAACCGCGAAACGTAAGCACAAGTCCGACAAGGCAGAGGCATAAGGGGGCGGCGATGAAATACGATATTGTGCTGGCGGGAGTCGGTGGGCAGGGCGTGCTGTCGATTGCCGCGATCCTGGGGGTGGCGGCGGTTGAGGATGGGCTGCACATCAAACAGGCCGAG
>CAZMNL010000197.1:0-6069 GCA_964567525.1 uncultured Anaerolineaceae bacterium | reverse complement strand
ACCAGTGTAAGTCTTTCCAATTTTGCGCGGCAAACTCAACGCAAGCTGTGCAGGTGCGCTGTGCGCAGCCTCGAAATCAACTTTCTTCTTCCGGAAAAATAGCACACGCTGATTCGTTAGCACCATTCCTTGTGTGGCGTTATCCAGGAAGCTGAAGTCTCCGAAGGCGATGATTTCTTCTCCGGGCGACAGCGGGACGAACTTGTCCAGATTAGCCTGTATCTTTTGGTCGAATGGTGGTTCATGAGTTTTCATAAGGAAAGTCCTTCCTCTAGGGTATATCGTCTTTAACGACTTTGAGTGGCATCTGACGGTACAGCAGGGTCATGAGTATGCGTTGGTTAGGTAAATCATGTGTGTCAATAAAACGGGCGGGTTGCCCCTGCGCGTGGATTGTCAACCGCATGTTATCACGTCGCAGCTTGCTGATGCTGTCCCATGTAATCATCTGGTCTTCGTGCAGAAGTCCAGTGCTCCGGCTCAACTGCAAGGGGCCAAAGGTCAGCGTTTCATCCTGCTCAAACTGTTGGGTTGCTTTAGGGAGAAGGTGTTCAGTGGTGTGATCGACTATGAGATCTGTAAATCGGTCCATTTTGCGCATATTGGATTCTTCAAATTGTTTCTCCGTGCCATCGACCAACTTGAGTCGCAGCGATTTCAGCTTTCCCTGTTCCTCATCAAAAATCTGGAAGACCTCTGCGATCTCATGCCAGTGCGTGTGTGTGATGGTATCACCGTGTACTTCTTCAAGACCGTCAGTGTACATATTGACACGATACGATTTTTGAAAAAATGCCCCAAAGAAAACGATGATCGAACCTACGATTATAAACTGTCCACCACAAAGGGCAGCAAGCTTGTACTTGGAACTCCCCAGTGGAACATAGAAAAAGATCAGAAGCAAAAAGACACCGATCACAACACCACTGATGCCCACCAAGAACCTGTTTGTACCTTTAAATGTATGAATTAATGTGCCCATTCAAATTTCTCTCGTTTATGGCATTTCCGTTAAATAGTTTTATACATCTACTTGTATTGAAGTTCTAGCTTGCGAATACTGGCACTCGTTAAATATATTACCAATATATCCAAAGATCAAGAGGAAGAAGGCTAATAGGATTTAGGCTGATCCATAGAAATAATGACCTATTTCATGTTTCTCGCCCTGGAAGTGTTTGGGTGTCCCCTTCCCGGAGGGATGGGGTAATTATTTTCTTGGCGAAGCCTTATACGGTTGTGCGAGAAATGCCAATCCCGGTGTGCATGCAAGAGTTGCCAACGAAACGTTTGATATATTTGAAATCTGCGATGTCCTCCCGAACGCGACCGCAAAGATCGCGCGCGCTCGTTTTTCTCCCCGACTTGCCCTCTGCCCTGCGAGCGTTTAGAATTCCTGCGCATCTGGATAGGATAAACGACGACCGGATCACGCGCCGGGTGAAAGATGGGCGTGCGCTGCGCGATGGATGCTTGTCATGGACTCGGAGAAGGGAAACCCTGATGCTTGCCTTATTAGTTCCGCTGCTGGTGATCTTGCTGGTAGTGGCGTTCATTATCGGCTGGTCGCTGCTGTTTGGCTGGCTGCTTTCGTTGATTATCGCGCTGACTTTGTTTGAGGGCGCGCTGCTGGTGATGCTGGCGACTTTTGCCACCGCGTATGCCATGCTGCACTACCAGGCGGATACGAGCAGCGATCTCTGGTTTGATGACGATGACGATGACGAGGATTTTTATCAAATCAAGCCGGATCGTTTTGTCAAATCCAGCGCGGAGCGCACCTGGGAAAACTGGATGCGCTATGAAATCGCCAACGCGATCAACATCCACTTCGCAGAAACCGATCTGCAAAGCGAAACCGTGAGCGAGCAGGACCTGCGCGAGATCGCGATCCGGCTCGCGGATGTGACCATCGCGGCGGTCAAACGGCGCTCACCGCGCACGCACCCGCTGCGCCTGACGCCTGAGCAGTTGACGAGCCAGATGCGGCACATGGAGCTGCAACCCTACGATAACGATATCATCAGTGAGGCGTCCGCAGCGATCAACCTGATGCTGTCTACTCCGATGGTGACGCGCGTGGTGCGCGAGGAACTCTGGGACGACCGCACGCCGTTCGATTTCACGTCATAGCCGCGAGTCCCCTCTGAAAATAGCGATAAGCTGTAAGCTTTCAGCCGTCAGCCGTCAGCCGTCAGCGGCGGTGTGCGGTGTCATCTCACACGCGCGATCACCGTCTCGCCCAATGTCTCCGCACCCGTCTTCCCCCCTCTCTAGCTCGGCTGGAGAGGGGGGACTGAGGGGGGTGAGGTTCTCAATAGCTATTGGGGAACGTCAAACGGGCGAGTTATTTCTATGGATCGGCCTCTTACTCCGTCTTTTCCAGCGTCAGGATGTATTCCCCGCGCCCGCCGAAGCGCCCGGCCTCGATCACGTACAC
Source organism: uncultured Anaerolineaceae bacterium (assembly GCA_964567525.1). GTDB lineage: Bacteria > Chloroflexota > Anaerolineae > Aggregatilineales > Aggregatilineaceae > CAYRNY01. The sequence continues at coordinate 3,629 of CAZMNL010000197.1, read as the reverse complement.
GCCGTTGTTGGACAGCGTGAAGTCGATCAGCGCGTCACGCGCGCCCATGCCGTCAGGCCGCAGCGCGCCCACGTCGTCATTGACCGCGATCTCCACCTCGTTCGGCCCGATCAGGCGCAGCACAGGATCGATCAGGTCCGCGCCGCTGGCATCCACCATCGTGATACGAATCCGGTCGCCCACCGATCCCTCGAAGGTCCACTGGTGCAGAGGATAGCGGTTGTTGAGCGCGCCTTTGACCGTTTGCCCGTAGGTCAGCGTGCCGCCGCCACGCGCCGGGTCCGTCGTGCCCAGCAGGTCGCCGGTTTGCGTCCCTTCGGCGGCGATCTCATTACCCAGCGGCAGCGTACCGTCGCCGGTAAAGGTGAAGCGCTGCACCTGGTTGACGCCGGTTTCGGGGTGCGTTTCGGTCCAGTAGCCGGTCCCATCCGGGCCGATGATCAGCCCCGCCGGGTCGTGATACTCGCCGGGCAGGAACGCGCCGCCGCGCCCCCCGTCATATGCAAAACCGAACACATCGAGCAACTGCCCCGCCACGCTCAGCGTCGCCAGCCCGTACCCATCCAGGCCCGGCGGAGCCAGCGCCAGAATGATATTACCATTAGGTGCGATGGCGATAGCGGTCGGCGTCAGGTCGTTGAGGATTTCCTGCGCCAGGTTGACCACCAGCGCCTCACCATGCGAGTCCACCACGTTCAGATTACCGGTCGCGCCGGTCAGATAGAGCGCGTCGGTCTGCGAGGTGTGATCCAGGCGCACGCCGGAAAGATCGGGGTTGATCGCGTCGATATCGACGGTCAGCAGCAGATTACCGAAGGCGTCGAACTTGTACAGGCGCTTGGCGATCCCGCTGCTGTGCCCCTCGGAGACGGTCCACACGTCGCCGCCGTTTGTCACCGCGATGGTGCGCGGCATCCCCGGCGCGAACTCGCCCGGCCCGTCGCCACGCTCGCCCCAGCCGCGCGTCCAGTTCCCGGCGCGATCCACGACCGTGATCGCCTGCCAGGTATCCTCGGTGACGTTCGCCAGGTACAGGCGCGTGTCCGGCCCGATGGCGATATCCACAAAATCGCCGCTGTACCAGGGGCCAATGTAGCTGATCTGCCTGCCGGAGGGCATTTCCAGCGCCAGCACGCCGCCCGGCCCGGCGGCGGTGTACATCACGTCGAAGGTGTCGAACGTGATCCCGCCCAGATTGACCACGCGCCCGCTGTCCGGCTGTGGCGCGACGTAATGCCACAGCACGCCGCCGTCGTTGGAGGGGATTTGCTGCATCAGGTCGGCGTCACGCTCCGGCAGGCGGAACGTGACCGTATCCGCGAGCGCGTCAAAGTCGGCGTGCGCGCTGCTATCCCAGACGCTCGCCGGGGCGATACCGCGCACAATCGCCACGCGCCCCCCGGCAATTGCCAGCAGCGCCATACGGGTTGTCAGTCCTTCCTGCGGCAGCGTGATCGTTTCGGCGTAGCCGCTGGCGTTGCCCCACTCCACGCGCTCCGGGTTGGGGACCTGCACGCCGCCAGGAACCAACCGCGCCATCAGTTCGGGAAGCTGCGTGGCGTCGGTGATGCCCAACTGGTTGAACGTGCCGAAAACCATCCGCAGCACCAGCGCGGACGGAGTCCCACCGCTGTATACGGCGTTTACGTCGCCGGGCGCGCCCGCGATCAGGCCGTTGGCGTCCTCGCGCACTTCCCAGCCCACCGGCAGATCAAACGTCACGCCCAACGCGGGGCTGTCGAAGCGCTCGCTGTCCTGCGCGGATACGCTTGCAGGTAACAGGGCCAGGATCACAGCCAGGGTAAGCAGCGCGCTGGCCCGCGCCCAATGGTTGATTCTGTGCATGGTCGTCAAAGTCAAGCCTCCATGAAGTGAACAAAGAAAGCTGTAAGCGATAAGCTAAAAGCCAACAGCGGCCAGGTGCGGCAGCATGTCCAGCGCGGTTTACCGTGCTTTCGAATATATAGCCTGCTGCTTGAGCGGCAGGCGAAGGGAAATGTCCGCCCGTGCGTAGTGCCGGTGCAATATCCCGGTTGCACACCGCGCTCCCATTGTACCCACACTTCGGACGCGAGCGGGAATCGCGCGGGCAAACCGTGCGGCATTCGTAGGGCGCGCTCAGGATTCGGGATCGCCTGTGCCGCCGGGCGTGTCGTGATCGCCGTGATCGTGCTGCCGGGCTTGCAGCCACGTATAAGGCAGATCGATGTTGAAGTAACGTTCGACCGGCTCGCCGCCGTCACGCGGACGCCCCACCTGTAGATCGAACCAGTGCCCCGCGTGATTCACGAGCCGCTGCCCGCCGGGAACCAGCCCCAGCACGCGCAGCACGACGTACTCTTCCGCCGTGTCGATCACGATCCACGCGCTGCTGAAGTCACGCCCGGTCCCGCTCGCCAGCACCGACTGGATCAGGCCGCGCGCGAATGTCCGGTGATAGGCGGCGCGGTCGGGCGCGTCGCTGAGCGTGTGCGCGTAGTCCGCCGCCATGTGCGCCTCGATATCCAGGTAATTGAACGCCAGCAGGTCCTCGCACGCGGTGATCACTTCCGGCAGGTTGTGGGCGGGCAGCGCGGCGCGCAGCGCGAACACCGCGTCACTGTGCTGCGCATACGGGGCGTAAGCATCCGAGCGTGTCAGGGCCATACGCAGCGCGAGATAGTCGGCGTGGGCGGGGTCGGCCTGCGCCGCCGCGAGCAGGTCTTCATAGGTAATATTCTCAAGCATTCCAATACCCTTTATGTGCTGTGCCTGTCTGCCAGGATTGTAACGGTCACGGCCCCGTCTGCGCCACACGTTGCGCGGCACAATAAATAATTCATGAATTAAGACGTGGCATTTGACAAAGAATCAATTTTGTGTTTATATTTAATTTATACTTTGGGGCCATTTGCCACACATTTTGAGGAGTGTACGATGAGTGAAATTTTTGTCGATAACGAATATGTTACGCTTGGTTATAATTCTGAAACACAAACCGTTTTCCACACCTTTCACCAGTTCATCCAGGGCAAAGACCTGTACGACGCCTTGAATACCGGCATCGACGTGCTGCGCGAAAAGGGCGCGGTGAAGTGGCTCTCGGACGACCGCAAAAATACCGGCGTCACGCCTGAAGACACCGACTGGTCGATGAACGATTGGGGTCCGCGTGCAGCCCAGGCCGGTTGGAAATACTGGGCGCTGGTGGTTCCCGAAGAACTCGCCGGACGCGGCGCGATGTCCGGCATTGTCGAGCAGTTTTTTAACCTCGGTGTGCAGGTGATGGTTTTCACTGAAGTGAAGGAAGCTCAGGACTGGCTTAACGCGCGCTGACGCGCACCGTTTTGTCATTGGCACAGGTCGGAACGCTCCGGCCTGTGTTCTATTCCGCATCCGTGTACTGCCGCTCGCTGCGCAGGCAGAACGCCCGCGCATCCACCGCGCGCGACACCGCCAGCACCCCGTCCAAATGATCGGCCTCGTGCTGCAACAGTTCGGAGCGCGCGCCCTCAAGCTGCATTTCCTGCGGCTGCCAGTCCAGGTCACGGAACGTGATCCGGCACGAGGCGTGCCGCCGCACGCGCACGAACAGATCGGGGAAGCTCATGCAGTCGTCCCACAGTTCGAACGTGGCATCGCTGCACCGG
>CAZMNL010000196.1:0-6078 GCA_964567525.1 uncultured Anaerolineaceae bacterium | reverse complement strand
CGCCGAGTCCCCCGGCAAACACACCAAATACCGCCGACAGCAGTACCATCTGGCTGAGCTTATGCGTCCACTGGCGGGCGGCAATGCCCGGCGCGATCAACATGCCGACCATCAAGATCACGCCCGCAAGCTGCAACCCCAGCACGATGGCAACCACAATCAGCGTCGATAGCAGGCTGTTGATCAACCCCACCCGAAAGCCATTTGCCCCGGCAAATTCAGGATCGAACGTCACCAGCTTGAACTCTTTCCAGAACAGCCCCATCACAACAAACGCGACCAACCCCACGACGCTAATCAACTGCACGTCGCTCTTGACCATCGCGGCAGCCTGCCCGAAAATGAACGTATCCAGCCCGGCCTGGCTCGCATCGGGCCGCGCCTGGATGTAAGCCAGCAGCGCGATCCCGGCGGCGAACCACGCCACCAGCACGATGCCCATCGCGGTGTCTTGTTTAATGCGCGTGGTGTACAACACGCTGCGAATGAACTGCACGCCCAGCCAACTGGCAATCCCCGCGCCCAGCAGCAGCGCGCCCAATTCGCGCCCGGCCAGCAGAAATGCGACCCCCACACCGGGCAACGCGGCATGGGAGAGCGCATCACCCATCAGGCTTTCATGGCGCAGCACAGCAAAACAACCCAATACGCCGCTGACCACACCCAGCACCGAGCCGCCCAGCGCCACCGTGCGCAGCGTGTAGGTATACTCGACATCCAGCACGATCTGGCTAAAGGGGATGAACACCGCCCCTAACAGCGTGATGACACCGATGACCCACCAGACGCGCCGGTCTTCCGCAGATAACCGTTGCATCGATCAGTCTCCCGCTGCCGGGATGGGCAGTCCGCCGTGTAAGAACGAAACCCGGCCCCCATAGGTCTGGCGCAAATTGTCGGGGGTATATACGACGTCGGTTGGCCCGCTGGCGACGACCTCGACATTGAGCAGCGTCACCCAGTCAAAGTAGTCGGCCACGGTTTGCAGGTCGTGGTGGACCACAGGCACGGTTTTGCCACGTTCGCGCAGTTCGTGCAGAATGGCGACGATGGCGCGTTCGGTGACGGCATCGATAGCGGCAAATGGTTCGTCCATAAAGTAAATCTGCGCATCCTGGACCAGCGCACGGGCCAGAAAGGTGCGCTGCTGCTGCCCACCGGAAAGCTGGCTGATCTGCCGCTCGGCAAAGTCTGCCAAGCCCACCTGGTCTAGCGCGTGCAGGGCCAGTTCGTGCTCTTTGCGTCCGGGACGGCGAAACCAGCCCAGTTTGCCGTATAGGCCCATCGTCACCACGTCGATCACTGAGGTAGGGAAGTCCCAATCGACACTGCCACGCTGCGGCACATAGCCGACCAGCGAACGCGCCTGCTCATACAGTTTGCCGTAGAAGCGCACGGTGCCTGCTGCGCGCGGGACGAGCTGCAATGCGGCTTTGATCAGCGTGGATTTGCCCGCACCGTTGGGACCGACGATTGCCATCAGCACGCCTTCCGGGACTTCGACATCGATATCCCAAATGGCAGGTTTGCTGTTGTACGCGACGGTGAGATCGTCGACTGCGAGGGCAATGGACCGCCCGGTGTCGTTCTGTTGTTGTCCGTTGCGGTGCGAAATCACGAAATACCTCTTTTGCTTGTTGGCGTTGAGCAAGATGTCGGGGGACGGACTCGCCGCCCCCCACTTTGAAATGCCTTTTGGAAAAATGGCGACCGTCAGGCGTCGCAGTCCACATCCAGCAGTTCCACTGGTGGCGCAGGCTCCAGGCCATTCGGCCAGGCAGGAATCGTCACGTCCACGCCCGCGCATTGGTAGGATTGCAGGATAGTGAGCACGTTTTCGGCGATCATGCCCACATAGGTGCCGCCGAAGGTGCCCGGCTCGCCCATCGCATCGGAGTACAGCTCACGCACGCCGACGCGCACTGTGCCGCCATCGGCTTCGACTGCTTCGACTACCGCCTGGATCGTATCGGGCGGAATGCTGCTCTCGACGAACAAAACCGGGATGTCGCTGGCAATCACGAAATCAACCGTTTCCTGGATATCGCCGACGCCTGCTTCATCCTCGGTGCTGATGCCCTGGATGGCAGCCATCCGCCAACCAAACGCCGCGCCGAAATACTGGAAAGCGTCATGCGATGTCACCAGGTAGCGCTGGTTACCGGGCACGGCGCGCATCCCCTCATCGGCCCAGGCATACAGCTTGCGAAGCTGCTCGACGTAGGCTGCGGCGTTCGCGGTATACACATCCGCGTTGGCCGGGTCGAGTTCGGCCAACGTTTCAGCGAGGTCCAGCGTGGTGATCTCCCAGTTGCGCGGATCAAACCAGAAATGCGGATCGTCCGTTCCAAGCTGGGCCAGTTCGGCATCAAATGCGCCGATGACGAAACCAGCGTCTTTCACCGGCTGCGATACGGCATAGATCGGAATACCCTGCTCACCGAGCGCTTCGAATACGGCGTCGAACTGCCCTTCGAGGTGCAGCCCGCTGTAGATCACCATATCGGCGGCGTTCATGGCGTCAATATCGGATGAGGTTGGCTGGTACAGGTGCGGATCGACTCCTGCGCCCATCAGCCCTGTGATCTCAATGCCCTCGGCTCCGTCGCTCAGGATCAGGGCGAGGTCGCTAGCCTGGGTGGTAGTGGTCACAATACGAAACGGCTCGCCATCCTGCGCCGAGGCCACACCGACCATCAGCGCCAATAGCAACGCGGTCAGAATGAATGTCAGACTAAGCTTGCGCTTCATAGACTTGAATAGCTCCTATTGAATGGAACACGGATAGGTTTTATTGAGACCGGTTCTCAATTTCAGCATATCAAGGATTATATATTAGCCATACCTAATTGCCAAAAGAAGGGCCACTGAATAATAAGATCGCAGCGCCGGGCGTCTGCGAAAAACTGGTGGAGCTATTCCCGTATAATCACCCGGATCAGCCGCCCCATCTCATAACTAAGCACACAGCCGTTCTCACCACAGCGCAGCGTGATAGGACCTTCAAACGGGGCAGCGTCGGCCAGTTCAACCGGGGTTTTTGGCACCAGGCCAAGTTCGGCCAGGTAGCGTAGTTTCTGCGGATCAGCGATCTGGATACGGCTGATGATTCCCTGTTCGCCGGGCTGCAACTCGACCAGCGGCCTATCGTCGATGGTGGGCAGCGCGCCATCGCGGGTGGGGATCGGCTCGCCGCGCCGCGTAAACGCGGGGGAACCGGTCAGTTCCTCGATCCGGTCTTCGATCATCTGGTCCACACCCTGAACAAAGGTAGAGGCCAGGATGTGCGCTTCCTCCCAACCAAAGTGCATCACATCGATCAGAAAGATTTCCGCCAACAAATAGCGCCGAATGACCGGCATGGCGCGCTGTTTGCCCTCAGTGGTCAGAATGAGATTGCGCTCCGGCGTGCGTTCAAGCAAATGTTTCTTTTCCAACCGCTGCACCATCGTCGAGACAGCGGGCAGCGACACATCCAGGTGGTTCGCCAGATCGGAGACAGTCAGTTCGGGCGTCATTTGCTGCAAGCGGAATATCGCCGCCAGGTAGCGCTGCATGGCTGGTGTACACATTTTTCCCCCTCGAAGCGGTGCTCTACCGCGCACTTAAACACGCATAGTCGGATATTAATTGAGAATCATTCTCAATTAAAGTGCAAAAAATCATGATGTCTGCGCGCAAATGATCACTGGCTTTCTGGCCGTATGAAACGCTATGATTCGGCCACCTTGTTGAGAATCGTTCTCAACAAGTAGTCAATCAGTATATGGAAACGGAGCTACCTTCATGAAACACACCTGGAGAAACATCCTGGCGCTCTCTGTTGTGATCGTCGCCATCCTCGCGGGCACACTGGTTCCCACTGTCACCGCCCAATCGGACGAAAAACTCGACCGCCTCGTGCTCGTCGGACCGCCGGGACCGATGTCGATTCCGCTGGCGTACCTGGTTGTGAATGACAAACTGGCGGATGTCGCAGATGAGGTTGAACTGGTCATCTGGGAAAACCAGGACCAACTGCGCGCCCTCATCGCCGGTGAGCAAGCCGACTTCGTGACGATGCCATCCAACAACGCCGCGATCTTCTACAACAACGATCTCGACGTGCAACTGCTCGATATTTCGGTCTGGAACGCGCTGTTCGGCGTCAGCGCCGACGCCGAGATCACCTCGCTGGCCGATGCCGCCGGGCGTAAGCTGGTGATACCGTTCCAGGGTAGCATTCCCGACCTGCTCTATCAGTACGTGACAACGGCGCAGGAACTCGACCCGCTGGCGGATTTCGAGCTGATCTACGCGCCGAATCCGCAGCAGGCCGCGCAGATGCTCATCAGCGGACAGGTCGATCTCGCCATCCTGCCCGAACCGTTGACTACTGCCGCCATCCTGCAAACCAAAGATAATGACGCGCCGCTCCACCGGGTTTTTGATATGGGTGCGGAGTGGATCGCCGTCACCGATGGCGAAACGAAAACCGCCATCGCGGGGACTGTCGCGCTGTCCCGTGTGCAGGATAAGCCGGACGTGATCGCTACCTTCAGCCGCGAATACGAACTCGCGCTTGACTGGATGCTGGCGAACCCGGCTGAAGCGGGACAAATGGCCGAGGAAAACCTGTCCGACCTGGGGTTTAAGGCGGGGTCGGTAGCGCAGGCGCTGCAAAACATCACCTGGGACTACGTCCCGGCGGCAGAGGCGCGCGCCGACATCGAGACGTTTTTCACCGCGCTCGCTGAACTGTCCCCGGACGTAATCGGCGGGACGCTGCCGGATGATGGTTTTTACTACGCGCCGCCAGACAACGAATAAATAGAGCTTTCAGCGAGGATAACGACGATGATTGAACACTCTTTGACCATCTCCGCAACCAACGACGATATTCGCCAGATGCCCGGTCACTGGGTGCTTGCAAAGCTGGGTAAGCGCGTGCTGCGACCCGGTGGTCTCGAACTCACCCAGCAGATGCTGGACGCCTTGAACATTCAACCTGACGATCGCGTCGTGGAGTTCGCGCCGGGCATGGGTGTGACGGCCCGCATCACGCTCTCCCGGCGGCCCGCCGCCTACACCGCTATCGAACGCGACGAAATCGCAGCGGAGCGGATGGCGCGCAACCTGACCCATCCACACTACCGCTGTCTGTTGGGCAGCGCCGAGGAAACCGGTTTGCCGGACGAAACGGCGACAGTGGTCTATGGCGAAGCCATGCTGACCATGCAAACGCACACCGCCAAGCAGCAAATCATCGCCGAAGCGCGCCGGGTGCTGCGTCCAGACGGCCGCTACGGCATTCATGAACTCTGCCTTGTTCCCGACGCGATTGACCCGCGCCTCAAGGCTCGCATCCAGACCGATGTTTCAAAAGCTATCCGGGTGAGTGCCCGCCCGCTGACCGTCACCGAATGGCGCGACCTGCTCGAAGATGCGGGGTTTTCGGTCGATGCGGTGCAAATTGCGCCAATGCATCTGCTGGAACCCCGGCGTATTTACCAGGATGAGGGTCTGCGCCGGGCACTTCGGTTTGCATGGAACGTGCTGATGCATCCCCAGACCAGAAAGCGCGTGTTAGGGATGCGCAGCGTATTTCGTATCCACCGGCAGCATCTCGCCGCCGTCATGATGATCGTTACCAAATCGTAGACGAGGTGTAACCATGATCATGGACTACGTCTTCATCGATAATCTGGCTCAGGTTGTGGAGATTCCGCCAGACGGCATCCTCAGCCGCACGATCTACGAGCACGAGCAGTTCAAAGCCATCCTGTTTGGGTTCGACGCCGGTCAGGAGCTTTCCGAACATACCGCCTCCGTCCCGGCAGTGCTCTACATCGTGCAGGGCGAAGCGGCGCTCACGCTGGGCGAGGATACCAAACAGGCGCAGCCCGGTACGTGGGTCGAGATGCCCGCGCGCCTGCCGCATGCCGTTTACGCGCAAACGCCGGTCGTGATGCTGCTGATCATGGCGAAGAACACGCCCCGCCCCGCGAGTGACTGATGGAAACCGTCCCGGACCGCATCCAGGCATGGAACCACCCCGACGCGGCAGCACCAGCCCAGCCCACTCGTGATCGAGCCGGG
>CAZMNL010000195.1:0-6136 GCA_964567525.1 uncultured Anaerolineaceae bacterium | reverse complement strand
TTGGGCACCATCATGCCGTTGGTGACCACCACCCGCGGCGCGTCCGGGTGCGACTTGAAGACCGCTACCGGCTTACCGGACTGTACCAGCAGCGTCTCGTCGTCTTCGAGTTCTTTCAGCGTGGCAATGATCGCGTCGAACGCGGGCCAGTTGCGCGCGGCACGCCCGCGCCCACCATAGACGATCAGATTATCAGGATCGCGGGCCACATCCGGATCAAGATTATTCATCAACATACGCATGGCGGCCTCTTGCAGCCACCCCTTGCACGTCAGTTCTGTTCCGCGCGGGGCGCGAATAATGCGTGACATGGTTTTCTCCAAAAACTATCCGGGCAACAACAATTTGTTGATTATTCTAACACCGCGCACCGAAAAAGACAGCCACCCGCATAGTTTTAGAACGGTCAGAATCTGGTCATGAATACGCAGGACTGACATAATCTAACTGCCTTATACTTTGAGTAAACAAGGAGCATATCAGTGGAATACACACGTTTAGGGCGTACAGGTTTGCAGGTCAGCCGTCTGTGCCTGGGCACGATGAACTTCGGCCCGCTAACCACCGAAGCCGACAGCTTCGCGATCATGGATCGCGCGCTGGAACTCGGCATCAACTTCTTTGATACCGCGAACGTCTACGGCTGGAAAACCGGCGAAGGCATCACCGAGAACATCATCGGGCGCTGGCTGGCACAGGGGGGTGGTCGCCGCGAAAAGATCGTGCTGGCGACCAAGGTTTACGGGAACATGGGCGACTGGCCCAATGAATCGAAGTTGTCAGCGTACCACATCCGGCGCGCGTGTGACGAAAGTCTGCGCCGGATGCAGACCGATCACATCGACATTTACCAGATGCACCACATCGACCGCGACACCCCCTGGGAAGAAGTCTGGCAGGCGATGGAACAGCTTGTTCAGGCGGGAAAAGTGCTGTACGTGGGCAGCAGCAACTTTGCCGGGTGGCATCTCGCCGAAGCGCAAGCCACCGCCAAAGCGCGGCACTTCATGGGGCTGGTCAGCGAGCAGAGCCTCTACAACCTGGCCGCGCGCATGATCGAACTTGAGGTCATCCCCGCTTGCGAGCATTACGGCCTGGGGCTGATTCCCTGGAGTCCGTTGGCGGGCGGTGTCCTGGGTGGCGCGCTCAAGAAGGTCAGCGAGGGGCGGCGTATGAACGAAAACGCCCAGAAGCGCATCGAAGAACTGCGCCCGCAGTTGGAACGGTACGAGAGTCTGTGCGACGAGCTGGGCGAAACGCCCGCCGACGTGGCGCTGGCCTGGATGCTGCATAACCCGGTCGTAACCTCGCCGATCATCGGCCCGCGCACGATGGAACAACTCGAAGGCAGTCTGCGCGCGTTGGAGATTAAGCTTGACGACGAGACGATGAAGAAACTGGACGATATCTGGCCGGGTCCCGGCGGCACCGCGCCCGAAGCCTACGCCTGGTAGATCGCAGGGTTTCCACGTACTAAAAAGTAGGCTGGCGCGATACCAGCCTGCTTTTTTTTGATCAGCAACCTGTATAACGAGGTTCTAGCCGTAGGCCCCTTCTTCTGGTTGGATCGCGGCATGATCGCCGCTTTGTTCTTCGGCGTCGGAGTCGGTTTCCTGCTGTGCCAACCGCCACTCTTCGCGCAGCATGGCGAAAGCCAGCAGCGCCACCCCGATCACGATGCAGCTATCGGCAATATTGAACACCGGCCAGTACGCCACCTTGAGGAAATCCACCACGTAGCCCAGGCGCACGCGGTCAATCGCGTTACCCAGCGCCCCGCCAAGCTGCAAACCCAGCGCCAGCCGCACCAGCCACCCGCCAAACGTCAGGCGACGGTAGTAATACACGATGACAGCGGACACAACCAGCGAGATCAGCAAGAATACAGAACCACCCTGGGGCAGCATCCCAAACGCCGCGCCGGTATTATGCACATGCGTGAAGCGAAAGATGGGGTTGATCGCTGCCACCGGCATCCAGGACTCGTAGCGATCCAGATGCGCCATGACATACGCTTTGGTGGCCTGATCGAGCGCGATCACCACCGCGACTACTACCGCCAGCAGCAGCCAATGTACACCGGTCGTTTTGAGATACGGGGCCTGTGCCTGCTTATCTGTCACGTTATCAGTCACACTACATCCCGGCCTGATATTCGCGCGTTTCGGCACAGCGCAGACATACGGGCGTATAGGGAATCGCTTCCAGGCGGGCGATATCGATCTCGTTACCGCAGACCTCGCACACACCGTAAGTCCCCTGTTCAAACTTCGCCAGGGCCGCTGTGATATCGCGCAGCCGGCTGCGGACCGCCTTGATCGTGGTAGCGTTCACCGTCTGGTCGAAAACGGCGGTGGCGTCGTCCGCCTGGTGATTAGTGTATCCCGTGCCGGTGTCTAATGCTTCGGCCTGTTCCCACAGAACAACTTTAGACTGGTACGATGCCTCCAGTTTGAGCAGCATACCGTGCAGTTCTTCTTTTGTAACGACCATTGCAAACTGAGCCTCGTTTAACTGATTTCCTGAGTGTGACTGCTGATCCGTGATTGTAGCCAACCACGTTTGGCCCGGCAAACATCCGGGGCGAGCTTACTCGCCCGCCCCGTGTGTTGCCCGTTCTATTCGACGCGGCGAACCCCAACGGTCACAGTTTCGCCGTCGAACTCGAAATCGCCGCTGAATGCACCATCCGAAGGCGGCGTTGCGACCATCTCGTCCGCCAGAGTCTCGCGCGCGATGTACTCCGCGTGAGTCTGGATCGCCGCCAGCAAACGCGCGCTGGCCTCGTAGCTGACCGTGATATGATCGCTGATGTCGAAGTCGGCGTCTTTGCGCAGCGTTTGCACGCGGCGCACAAACTCGCGCGCCAGTCCTTCGAGTACCAGGTCCTCGGTCAATTCGGTAGAGAGCGCCGCCAGGTAGCCGTAATCCTCGGCCACGGCATAGCCGGACGCCGCATCTTGCAACACTTCGCACTGTTCCGGCGTGACGGTGTAGGACGTGCCATCGACCTCGACCGTGATCGCTTCACCCGCTAGCAGCGTTTTGGCCCAGCGCTCGACATCCACCGGAGCGCCTTCGCGCAGCGCGCGCTGCACCTTTGGGAAATCGCCCTTGAGCGCGCGCCCCAAAACCTGCGGCAGCGGATTCAGCCGGTAGGTGACCATCTCGTCCGCCGATTCGACCACGCGCACCGACTTGATGTTGAGTTCCTCGGCGATGGTCGCAGCATGGGCTTTGACGACATCCTGCTCGGCGCTGTAGCGTGTGACAAACAGCCCCTCGGCGAGCGGCTGGCGCACTTTGATCTGCGCTTCATTGCGTGCCGCGTGGCCCAAGCTGACAAGTTTCTGCACCAGGCGCATATTTTCAATCAGCGTTTCGTCGATCAGCGATTCGTCGGCTTCCGGCCAGAACGCCAGATGTACGCTTTCCGGCGCGTCCGCGTAGACGCTCGCCACCAGGTTGCGGTACATCTCCTCGGCCAGGAACGGCATCGTCGGCGCGAGCAGCTTCGCCACCGTAACCAGTACCTCGTAAAGCGTCTGGTAAGCAGCGCGGCTGCTGGTTTCGCTCACGCCCGCGTCCGTGCGCCAGAAACGGCGGCGCGACCGGCGCAGATACCAGTTACTCAGCGCGTCTACAAACTGTTCGATAGGCCGCGTGGTGCGCGGAACGTCATAGTTATCATACGCCTGCGTGACCTCGCGCACCAGCGTGTACAGTTCGCTGAGAATCCAGCGATCCAGCGCGTCACGTTCGGCCACCGAGACCGAGTCCACACGCGGATCGAAACCGTCGATATCGGCGTAGGTGGTGAAGAAGCTGTAAACGTTCCATAACGTCAGGTAGAAGTTGCGGAACGCTTCGCCCACCAGTTCGACGGAGAAGCGGCGCGGTTCCCCTGGCGGCCCCGCCGTGTACATATACCAGCGGAACGCATCAGCACCGTACTTGTCGATCACGCTCCAGGGTTCGACGATGTTACCTTTCGTCTTGGACATCTTCTGGCCCTTTTCGTCCAGGATGTGCCCCAGCGAGATGCAGTTTTTGAAATTCACACTCTCAAACAGCATGGCGGCTATCGCGTGCTGGCTGAAGAACCAGCCGCGCGTCTGATCGACCGCCTCGCAGATGTAGTCGGCGGGGAACTGCTGCTCAAACTTCTCCTGATTGTGGTAGGGGTAGCCCCACTGCGCCACAGCCATCGCGCCGCTGTCGAACCACACATCGATCAGTTCCGGGACGCGCTGCATCGTTCCGCCGCACTCCGGGCAGGGATACGTCACCTCGTCCACATACGGGCGGTGCAGTTCCAGGTCGCCCAGGTCCTGCCCGCTCAGCGTTTCAAGTTCGGCGACGCCGCCGACACAGTGCTTGTGGTCGCAATCGGGATTCTGGCAGACCCACACCGGCAGCGGTGTGCCCCAGAAACGTTCGCGGCCCAGCGCCCAGTCGCGCAGGTCTTCGAGCCAGTTCCCAAAGCGCCCGCTTTTGATGTGGTCAGGAACCCAGTTCACTGTCTGGTTGAGTTCGATCATCTTGTCGCGGTACTTGGTCGATTCGATGTACCACGTTTCGCGCGCGTAGTACAGCAGCGGCGTGTGACAGCGCCAGCAAAACGGGTAGTTATGTAGATACTGCTCGGCTTTGTACAGCAGGCCGCGCTCCTTGAGTTCGCGCTTGATGTCTTTGTCGGCGTCTTTGACCCACTGCCCGGCCCAGGGCGTCACCTCGTCCACAAAACGCCCTTCGGCGTTGACGGTCATGATCGTGGGCAGGCCGAACACACGCCCGACTTCCATGTCGTCCTGACCGAAGGCGGGGGCGATATGCACGATGCCGGAACCGTCTTCCATGCTCACGAAGTCGCCATGCACCACGTAGGCGTAGTCTTGCTCAATGGGCAGGAAGTTGTATAGCGGCTCGTAGTGCTTGCCAACCAGCGCTTCGCCCTTCAATTCCTCGACAACCGTATAGTTTTCCGGATTGACCAGCGCCTTTTCGACCAACGCTTTCGCCAGGATCAAGCGTTCCGTGCCTTCGCCACTGGCGGCAGGCCCCTCGACCATCACGTAATCCGCGCGCCGGTTAACGGCCAGCGCCGCGTTACCGGGCAGCGTCCAGGGCGTCGTCGTCCAGACCAGGAAATACACGCCCGGCTCGTCCTTGATCGCAAAGCGCACGAACACGCTGGGATCGGCGACTTCCTCGTAGCCCTGCGCGACCTCATGACTGCTCAACGGCGTGCCGCAGCGCGCGCAGTAGGGCACGACCTTGTAACCCTGGTAGAGCAGGCCCTTTTTCCAGAACTCGCTCAGGATCCACCACACGCTCTGGATATATTCGTTTTCATAGGTCACATAGGCGTCGTCCAGGTCCACCCAGAAGGCGATGCGCTCGGTCAGGCGTTCCCATTCCTGGATGTAGCGAAAGACGCTCTCGCGGCATTTTTTGTTGAACTCCGCGATACCGTAGGCTTCGACCTCGTGCTTATGCTTTAAACCGAGTTCTTTCTCGACCTCGATCTCGACCGGCAGGCCGTGCGTGTCCCAGCCGCCTTTACGCAGCACATACGCGCCCTGCATCGTGTGATAGCGCGGGAACATGTCTTTAAACGCGCGCGCCAGCACGTGATGCGTGCCGGGACGCCCGTTGGCGGTCGGCGGCCCCTCGTAAAACACATAGGTGCGCCCGCCCTTACGTTCCTCCATCGAGCGGTGGAAAACATTCTTCTCGCGCCAGAACTCTAGCTGCGCGTTCTCCACCGCTTCGACATCAACTTTCGGTGATACCGGGTTAAACATGATTCCTCCTGATTGCGGTCCGGTTTTCGCTTACAACTACGATCACAACAACGGATCGCTATCCAATAAATCCAGCGCTGCCGGGGAATCCAGCAGACGCCGCGCCAGTATGACATCTGCGGCAAGCAGCGCGCGCAGTGAAGCGGATTCGTCACTCTGCATGATCGCTTCCCACTCACGCAGCCCCGCCGCCTCTTTGCACAGGCGTCCGGCTTCGCGCTGAGCGTCCTCGCGGCGGTCCAGGCGCAGGTAATTACGCGCCAGCCACAGCCGCGCCATCAGCCGGTAGCGGCTGTTCGGGATGCGCGCCTTGAATGCGCGTTCCAGGT
>CAZMNL010000194.1:0-6141 GCA_964567525.1 uncultured Anaerolineaceae bacterium | reverse complement strand
GGGGCGGGAAACGCTCTCTGGAAACTACTCCGACATCCGTACTGCAGTGGGGCTACCGCCGCTGCGAGACTTTGCGGACCTTGGCGCCCATCCCGATGTCACGGCGCGCCTCGGGCATCTGTACGGCACCGCGGACTGCATGGACCCGTGGGTTGCCTTCCTCGCCGAGCCGTCCCAGGTCGACGGGGCTGGGCTTCTCGGTCCTACGGCCCGTGCCGTCCTCGTCGATTCCTTTTCGCGTCTTCGGGACGGGGACAGGTTCTTTTATGAAAGGCGCGTGAACGAGGTCTTCAGCCTGTTTCTGATCGCGGGCATCTACGGGCTGGCAAACGCCACCCTGATCAGCCACATCGCCACGCGCGACCTGCCGCTGAGCCTGATCGTGCGTCCGCTGGCTGCGCAACCGCTGGCGTTTATGGGCGGGCTGGCGGCCTACCGCATCCTGACCAGCGGGCGCGGGACCGGATTGTTTGACTTTCTCGCGGCGCTGCTGGCGGGGTTGGCCTGGGGCGTGTGGGTGCGCTGGTTCCCGGTGGTTTCCGACGAGCCGCTGCCCGTGGTCGCGCGCGGGGACGCGCTCGGCGCAATCGGGATCGCGCTGGTGGCGCTGCTGGTGATCGCGTCCATGCTGCCGGGCGTGCAGCCGCGTTACCGCGCGCAGTGGTTGCTAACGCCCATCGAATGGGCCTTCGCGGGCGCGGTGCTGCTCGCGGCCCTGCTGATCAGCATCAGCCGCGAGTCCGTTGGCGGGCTGGGGCTGGTGATCGTGCTGTCGCTGATCGGGTTCATGCTGATGGTGCTGTTCACCACGCTGCCCACGCGCGCGCAGGCGTCCCTGCTGGACGGCGTGACGCCGCCGCGCCACCCTAACCTGATGGCCTGGATCGTGCTGATCGTGCCGTTTTTGATCGCGGGCGCGCTGGGTTACAGCCTGCCGGGTGAGGGGGACAGTTCGACGCAGAGCGATATCCTGTTCGGCCTGCTGACCGGCTTCGGGATCATCTGGCCGCCCACCGTTTCGACCGTGATCGGCGTGCGCACCTTTATGCGGCTCACGCGCGAGGGGCTGTGAACGTGACACCCGAAATATTTGAGATGGACCGGATCATCGAAGGCGAGGCGGTCGCCGTGCTCGACACGCTGCCGGAAGCGTGCGCCGACCTGGTGTTCGCCGATCCGCCGTATAACCTGCAACTGCAACAGGAACTCTGGCGGCCCAACATGACACTTGTGGACGCCGTGAACGAGGACTGGGACCAGTTCGACGGCTTCCGCGCGTATGACACCTTCACGCGGGGCTGGTTGACGGCGATACGGCGCGTGATGAAACCCACCGCGACGATCTGGATATCCGGCACGTATCACAACATTTTCCGCGTGGGCACGATCCTGCAAGACCTGGGATTCTGGCTGCTGAACACGATTGCGTGGTTCAAGCCGAACGCGATGCCCAACTTTCGCGGTACGCGCCTCAAAAACGATGTCGAGTTCGTGATCTGGGCCAAGTACGCGGAAGACAGCCGCTACACCTTCAACCACCACGCCATGAAGCAGTTCAACGACGGTAAGCAGTTGGGCAGTGTGTGGGAGATTCCGACCTGCGGCGGGGGCGAACGCCTGCGCGATGAGACAGGCCGGAAACTGCACCCCACCCAGAAACCCGAAGAACTGCTGCGGCGTATAGTGATTGCCAGCAGTTATCCCGGCGACGTGGTGCTCGATCCCTTTGTGGGCACAGGCACGACCGCCGCCGTTGCGCGCTACCTGCGCCGCCACTGGATCGGCATTGACCAGGACGCGAACTACATCGCCGCCGCGCGCGCGCGCGTGGCCGCCGTGAAGCCGCTGCCCGCCACCGATCCGCTGGTCACGCCGCCGCGCCATAAACCGCGCCGCGTGCCCTTCGAGCAGTTATTAGCTGAAGGCTATTTGCAGCCGGGCCAGCAGCTCTATCTGCGCAAATCCGGCGCGGAAGCCGTGATCCTGGCAGGCGGGCATATCCGGGCGGGCGAGTTCTCCGGCTCGATTCACAAGGTGGGCGCGCAGTTGCAGAATACGCCGTCCTGCAATGGCTGGACGCAGTGGTTTTACGAAGATGAAGACGGCGCACGCCACCCTATCGACGCGCTGCGCCAGGCCTATCGACAGGCGATAGTTGAGGAGTCAGACATCCCCCATGACCGACACCGACAAGAGTAAACACCTGCAAGACGTGGACCGTGTGCTGGCCGATGTGCGCGAGCATCTCGAATACCAGCATGATAAGGGCAACCAGTACGAACTGCGCGCGCTGCAACTGCTGCTCGAAGTCACGCGCGCGATGCACAGCGAGCGCGATCTCCGCACGCTGATCACGTTGATTCTGGACAGCGCATTATCGTTTATCGAAGCGGAACGCGCCTTCCTGATGCTGCTGGACGAAAACGACAGGCCGCGCTTTAAGCTGGGGCGGTCTTACGGGGGCAACTACCTGGCACAGGATGCCTTCACGATCTCAAGCAGCATCGTGGACGAGGCGCTGGACACCCGCAAGCCGTTGATCGTGGCCGATGCGCAGCAGGACGCGCGTTTCAGCGGCAGCCAGAGTATCGCGGATATGAAGCTGCGGACCGTCATGGCGGCCCCGCTGCGCTGCGATGGTGAGTGTCTTCTCGGCCTGATTTATCTCGACAGTCCGCGCCCGATGGCACGCTACAGCAAACACCATCTGAACGTGCTGTCGTCGCTGGCGGAGCAAGCCGCCGTCGCGCTGAACAACGCGCAGAAGTTCGAGACACACACCGGATAGCGCCGCACAGGTCCATCAGCGGGGATCGGTCCACGCCCGGCGATCAATTCGCCGGGCTATACACCTGCTGGACCGCAAAGCGGCCCGCTGATCGCGCGGGTGAGATGTCACCGCACACCGCCGCCGCCTGCTTACAGCTTATCGCTATTTTTTAAGGATAGGTTTCGCGCCCACGCCAACATGACTCTACACACCCGTTTCACACAACGTCCCTTATCCCGGTTGTTTCTGCTGGGTTTGCTGATCGGCTTGAGCACCGTCACCGCGTGCGGCGTGCTCGAACCCGATGAGCCGCCCATTCGCATCACGGCCACGCCAGATGACACCCTGACGCCCACGCCTGAAGTCACGCCGAGTCCGACGCCGTTCGTCGATCCGCTGATCGCGGCGGTGGCGCGCCTGGGGCCGGATGCCGCTGGCCCGCTGGACTTCCCGCCGGGGATCAATCCGCTGACCGGGCTGGCGGTGACTGATCCGGGGGCGCTGGCGCGCCGCCCGCTGGCGGTGAAAATCTCCAACGCCCCGGCTATTGTGCGCCCGCAGGCCGGGATCGCTGCCGCCGAT
This sequence comes from uncultured Anaerolineaceae bacterium, assembly GCA_964567525.1. GTDB lineage: Bacteria > Chloroflexota > Anaerolineae > Aggregatilineales > Aggregatilineaceae > CAYRNY01. The sequence goes on along the minus strand of CAZMNL010000194.1, from coordinate 2,789 downwards.
ATCGTTTTCGAACACTATGTCGAAGGCGCGCTGACGCGCCTCACCGCGATCTACTGGACGCACACCCCGCCGCGCGTGGGATCGATCCGCAGCGCGCGCCTGGTCGATTTACAGCTTCCGCAGATGTACGGGGCGCTGTTCGCCTACGCCGGGGCCAACGCGACGATCCAGCAGCGCATCACCGAACAGCCCTTCGCCGCGCGCGCCTATGAGGGCGTCAGCGTCGGGCCGCCGCTGTACTTCCGCGATACCGGGATCGAGATGCCGCATAACCTGTTCATCGTGCCGGATGAAGTCTGGGAGCGTGCCGAACGGGACGGGGTGAATGCGCCGCCCGCCCTGCCCGGCATGGCCTTCGACGACGCGCCGCCTGTCGATCCGAATACCGCGCAGCCTGCCACGCGCGTCACGGTCGAATACGGCCCGGACCGCGTGGAATGGGGCTATGACAGCGCAGCGGGCGTTTACCGCCGGGCGGTCAACGACGAGCCGCACCGCGACGCGAACACGGGCGCGCAAGTCACCGCCGCGAATGTGATCGTGCTCTACGTGCCGCACACCGATGATACCGAGATCATCGCCGGGGAATGGAACGGCCAGCCGACCTATCACACCGCGATTGAACTGTGGGGCAGCGGGACCGCCGTGATCTGCCGCGACGGGCTGCGCATTGAGGGCACGTGGATGCGGCTGCGCAACGACGCCCCGCTGAGCTTCTGGACCGGCCCGGACGCCGCCGAATTGATCGCGCTCAAGCCGGGCGCGACGTGGTTCCAGGTCGTGCCTGCCGATTTTGCGCGCGCCTGGGCGGAGTAGCGGTACAATAAGCTGTAAGCTTTAAGCGATTAGCAGTTAGCAAAAAGCAGGGGCATTTTCCCCGCCCCGGAGCGTGGTTCAGGGCGGACAGGTCGTGCGGAATCGTCGATTTTGCGGGCGTGTTGTAGGGGCGGGTTTCCAAACCCGCCCGGTAGGATGCGTATTTCAACGCGCCGCTACGTACCAACGGCCAAACGCTAATCGCTCTACATAAGCGGGCGCGGGCGCGCGATGTTCGATCCGGATAATTCCTGGGACAGGTAAGGACCATGTTTGAAGTCGATAAGCGGCTGGCGTACGCATTTGCGGCGCTGTTGTTCGTTTTCATCACATTGGCGCTGCCCTTTTTCGGCATCGTGGCGCTGTTCATGACCAGCGGCGCGGCCACCGTGTATTACGGCGCGATCACCGGCGGGCTGTATAAGGACTCGCTGCTGGAAACGTTCCGGCAGTACGGCGAGGAATCACGCAGCTACCCGTTGGTGAACCTGTTGGTGATGGGCGCGGCGTGGTGCTTCACCAGCGGAATGCTGCTGTCCGCCATCACCACGTCGAGCAGTTTTTTCGCGCGGCTGCTGCCCGGCACGATCTTCACGCTGCTGGCGCTGGCGCTGTTTGGCGCGGCGATCTTCATCTACCAGCAGCCCGACCTGCGTACCGCGCTGCCGTCGTGGTATGCGCGCCTGCTGCGCGAGGGATCGCGCCAGGAACGGCGGCATATCGCCTGGGCATGGCTGCGGCTGCCGCGCCTGATGCGGCTGCGGCTCAGCGGAGATCAAAAAGCGTTCGAGGTGTGGGCCGAACTTGTGCGGCTGACCGTGATCTACGGCGCATATGATCCGAAGAGTCCCTGGCATCGCTGGACGTAACCGGATGTCACGCCGGGCCGGGAGCCTGCAGGGGCATCGAGGCGGAGTCAGGCGGATCGAGCAGCACTTTACCGCGCACGCGCACCTGGCGTTCCTCACCGTCAATGAACATGGTCACGGGTTTTTCGCTGGCGACCTGCGCGCGGCTGAGCCACCTCGCGCCTGTCTCATGCGGGGCAGAGATCAACTGGCCCAGTATGGACGTGCGCGTGAACCCAATCGCGTAGACCTCCAGGAAATAATGCGTCAGCAGCCCGGTCTGGCCTTTGCGCGTGGTAAACTGCTCGTTTTCGACCGTCCAAAGCCGCTTACACGTCACATCATCGGGCGTGAGCGTGGGCAGCACTTTGGACTCGATCACGAGTTCCTCGTGCAGTTCGCGGAAGGGCGAGCTTTCGCGGTCCTGCCCGGTATAGAACCAGTGCCGGAACGCGGGCAGGTTATCGACCGGCAGCATCAGGCGTAGTTCGGGATCGACGGCGCTTTCCGGGCGCGCATCGAAGCGTTTGAGGATTGCATCGTCGTCGAAGTGCAGTGCCCCGCCAATCGGCGAAAGCTGGTAAATGCCCTTCTCGCGCCGGTTCTGGTTCAGCAGCATGAAAAAACCAAGCCCGGCGTGCTCAATGCGGCACAGCGTCGCGCAGCTAATGCGTATCCACTGCTTTTGATCGGTCTGCTCCACAGTCTGCCCCCTTTGGGAGTCATCAGTAGACAGTTTTCAGCAGTCAGTTTGACAGTCCGGCAGGCGAGTGTAATGTCCTGGCTCGACGGTCAACGGATGACTGTGAACTGAAAACTTCGTTACCCAAAAACCATACACCACAACGCGCGGGATGTACAAGTCCCGCGTGGGCAAACGGGGTATACTACGTTTGCGTTACCCGTACCCGGCAGCCGTCACGACGGCACGCAGTCCGAAGTAAACGTTCTATGCCCGACTCCTACGATCCCCTGGTATACCGCGTCGCGCTGAGCCTGGTCCCGAACCTGGGCGGGCGCGCGATTCATCACCTGCGGGCGCACTTCGGCACGTTCGCGGCGATCTGCGCGGCCAGCGAGCGCGACCTGCGCACTGTGCGCGGCATCGGTCCCAAGCTGGCCGCC
>CAZMNL010000193.1:0-6162 GCA_964567525.1 uncultured Anaerolineaceae bacterium | reverse complement strand
TACTTATCAGTGAAACAGTCATCGATTATGGCTCAAACGTAAAATAGCCACACCTGAAACAAGTTCGAGTACAATAGCCTCTGCAACAGGACCCCAAATCCTGCCCCAAATTTGGGATGCCCCCCCGATCACCGCTGCTACACTGTACAGTTGGCCCAATGCCGGCACTGCACACCGCCCCGAACCCCTGTCACACCGTTATTCGTCAGACTCGACATACGGCAAAGCGCACAAGTTGCTATAATGGAAAGCATATTATGAGCCAACCGGAATAGATGACCTGATGCTAATAAACGATTTACCCAACCCGGATGCCGTCTTCGATCACATCCGCGCGCACGACGTGCGCACCATCGATCTGCAATTCACCGACGTAGCGGGGATTGTCAAGACGGTGACGATTGACGCCGACCGCTTGCCTGCCGCCCTGGAAGATGGCGTCTGGTTTGACGGTTCCGCCGTCGAAGGTTTCGCGCGGGTTGCCGAAGCCGATATGTACCTGATACCCGACCTGCACACCTTCGCGCTGATCCCCTGGGAGCCGCCCCGTCCCGACGTGGGCCGGACCGCGCGTATCGTGTGCGACGTGTATACGCCCAACCGCGAGCCGTTCGCGGGCGATCCGCGCTGGGCGCTGCGGCGTGCGGTCGAGATGGCGGAGTCGATGGGCATGCGTTACGTGGTCGCGCCGGAACTGGAGTTCTACCTGTTCACCGCGCCGCCGAACACCCCCCACGCGCGCCCTGATGACCAGGCCAGCTACTTTGACGCCGCCGAGAGCGCCGCGCGCGTGATTCGCAAGCGGGTGAGCGATGCCCTGCGCAGCATGGGCATTAACATCGAGTCGAGTCACCACGAGGTCGGCGGGGGCCAGCACGAACTGGACTTCGCCCCGGCAAATGCGCTGTGGGCCGCCGATGCGCTGGTCACGGCGCGCATTGCCGTGCGCACGATTGCGCGGCAGGAAGACCGCTTCGCGACCTTCATGCCCAAGCCGATCTCCGGTGCGCCGGGGAACGGGCTGCACATCCACCAATGGTTATACGACCTGGAAAGCGGCGCGAACCGCTTCACCGACCCGGCCAACGATTACGGGCTGTCCCACGAGGCGCAGGCGTTTCTGGCGGGGCAGTTGGCGCACGCACGCTCGATCTGTGCGGTGCTCGCGCCGCTGGTCAACAGCTATAAGCGGCTGGTTTCCGGGCAGGAAGCGCCGCAGTACGTCACCTGGGCGCAGCTCAACCGGGGGGCGCTGCTGCGCGTGCCGCGCCTGGCCGACCCGGAGCACATGGGCACGCAGATCGAAATGCGCTGCCCGGACCCAAGCTGTAACCCGTACCTGGCGTTTACCGTGCTACTGCACGCCGGGCTGCGCGGTATCCGCGATCATGCGCCGTTGCCACCCGCCGCTGAGGAAGAACTCTATGCCGTTGCTAACCGCCGACGCCATCTGCCCACGCTGCCCGTCTCGCTGCGCGAGGCGCTGGACGAGTTCGAGGCCAGCGAACTGATCCGTGACGCGCTGGGGCTGCACCTGTTCGAGCGTTTCCTGGAAGCCAAGCGCATCGAGTGGGATAACTATCTGCCGGTGGTCAGCCAGTGGGAACTGGATCGCTACCTGAACCTGTATTGAGCGAGAGAAGCGATCAGCGACAAGCTGTAAGGCTGATCCAGGAAATAAATCACCCAAATGAGTTGGCCTTTGCTCCCCTTCCCTGAGGGAAGGGGTTGTGGGGGATGGGGTAATTATTTTCTTGGCGTAGCCTAAGCTGTCCGCCTGCGGAGACATGTTGCAGGCGGGCGGGTTTGGAAACCCGCTCCTACAGAGACTTATCCCGCTCTGGAAGCTGATCGCTGATCGCTGAAAGCTAATCGCTTACCGCTTATAAACACCGAGGATGCCCGTGTCGGCACAAAGTACGGTCACACTTCAGGAATTGCTGCGGCTCGCGCTGCCGGTCGGTACACTGCTGATGGCCGGGCGCGGCCAGACGGATCGCCAGGTGACGTGGGTGCAAACACTGCACACCCGCCCGCCCGCCTTCCCGGACCTGCGCGGTGGCGAACTCGCGCTGCTCTCGCTGGATGCGCTGCGCCTGCTCAGCGACAAATTGACGCTCGTCAGCCTGATCCGCGAGTTGGGCGAGCTGTCCGTCAGCGCGATTGGCGTGCAGGGTGAGTTTGGGCGACCGGCGCGCGAAGCTGCCGACGAACTCGGTATCCCGCTGCTGCACCTGCCGGAAACAGCGGTGCTGCGCGAAGTCGAACACCAGGTTGCGCAGGTCTTGATGGGGCAGGCGATTGATATTACCACGCGCGGCGCGCAGGTGCGCGAGGAACTCTTGCAGCTTTCCACCGAGAATCGCGGCCTTAACGCGCTGGTCGAGGTGCTGGCGCAGATTTCCGGTAAAACGGTGGTGGCGCAGGACAAGCGGCTGAGTCCGCTGGCGGTGGCCGGGCCGCTGCTGCGCGATCCGCAGTGGACGCGCATCGAAGAGGCGCTCGCCGATACCAACCCGCTGCCCGCGCTGTTCCGCGACCGCCACGAGGTCGCGCAGGCCAGCCCGGACCCGGTGACGATCCCGCTGGCGGATTTCGCGTTGGAACGGCTGGTCGCGCCGATTGTGGCGGGCAAGATGGGGCGCGGCTTCCTCTCGCTGATCTTTCGCGCCAGCGATCCGTATGACGCGCTGGACCGGGCCTTTGCGCGGCACGGCGCGGCGATCTGCGCGCTGGAGATGGCGAAAGAGAAGGCGATCCGCGAGGCGCAGAAGCGTGTACAGGGAAATGTGCTGGAACAGTTTCTCGGTGGGATGCTCAGCGAGCAGGAGGCGCTGCTGCGGTTGACGCGGCTCGGCTACCAGCCGGATCAGCAGTACTGCACCTTATATTTAGGCAGTCTGCACGAGAACCAGCCGTCACCGCGCCAGATCGAGGCGCTGTGCAACGAGCAGGCGAGCGTGATGGGCCTGGGCGCGCTGGTGCAACCCTACGGCACGGAAGTGATCGTTTTCTGTGAGGGGGACGAGAACGCCGCGCGCGATATGGCGCTGGCAGTGCAGGGCCGCGCCCAGGAACGCTACGAGATGCCGGTTGTGATCGGGATCGGGCAGTCTGCCAGCGACCTGCGCGTCTGGCGCGAGAGCTTTCAGCAGGCGGTCGCCGCCTACCGCACCGCGTACCAGTGGAAGCTCAACGCGCCGCTGACCTTTGGTGAAATGGGCGTCTACCGGCTGCTGTCGCTGCTGGTCGGCTCGCCGGAACTGAGCAAGTTCTATAACGAGACGCTCGGCGAACTGACCGCCAACACGCCGCAGAACAACGACTTCCTGCTGACGCTCGACGCCTTCTTCGAGGAGCACGGCAACCTGACACGCACCGCCAAGCGCCTGCACATCCACCGTAACACGCTGCTCTACCGCATGGATCGTATCAAGGAAATCAGCGGGTTGGACCTGGAAAACCCGGAAACGCGGCTGGCGGTCCACCTGGCGCTGCGCGTCCGGCGTATTCTGTGAGCGCGTACAGCGTTATCACGGCAGCACGGCATCCAGTGCGGCGGGCGATTGGCCGGGTGGCAGCGTCGTGATGCGCCCCGGCGCGACCGGCACATCCAGCAAGCCGAACCACAGCGCCACTGTGCCATTCTCCACCGTGACATACACATAAGTATCCGCGTTGGCCCAGGCCAGGGCGTGTAGCGGGACACCCTCCGCCGGGAAACGCACCGGACTCGCGCCCGGCCCGCCGAGGTACAGTTCGCCCGGCGCGCCGCTGGTAAATGTGAACCGCGCACCCCCCGCGATCCACTGCGCGGGACTCAGTGAGCCGACCTCACCCCGCGCGTAGTCTGTCGCGTTCGTGCCGTCGCCGCGTGCCAGCATCAATGTGAGCGCGGTTTGTGCGGGGTCCGCGCGGCGCTGGAGATACGTGATCCACGCGCCATCGGCGGAGAACACCGGCAGCCCGAAGAAATCCGCATCTACCGCGCCGATCTGCACTGCTTCGCCCGCCATCACCGGCAGCGCCCAGAGCGCCGTTTGCCCTTCGCCATACACCAGGTCAGGATCGGGAATCGCGGCGCGCAGCGCGGAGCCGTCCGGCAGCCAGCGCAGATCGGGGTACCAGGGCCACTGACTCGCGGTGGCGACGGCGGGGAATTCGAGCAGGGCGCGGCGCTCGTAGGTCGCGGGGGTGAAGACGGCGATTGTGCCGGGAGCGGACTGTGGTTCGCCGGGCTGCGTATACACGCCCGCCGCTGTGAACGCGATCTGCGTCCCGTCCGGGCTGAGCGTGATCGCGCCGCCCGTGCCGTCATCCAGCAGACGCTCGACCACGCCGCCCACGCGATCCACGCGCCAGAGGTCATCGGCGGGGCGCGCGTTGATGCCGGAGCCGGTCACGGTGTTGAAGTACAGCGTTTGCGCGTCCGGCGACCAGTCGATCTGGCCGATGTGCCGGCCAGAATCGCCGGGGATCAGCGCCGCCGCATCGACCAACTGGCGCTCGTTCGCGCCCGCCGTATCCACCAGCCACAATGCCCGCGATCCACCCGGCCCGCGCAAATAGGCCGCCCATGCACCATCCGGTGACAGCACCGGCCCGACCGCGCCACCGGTCGCCACCCGGCGCGGGAACGGGTCGCGGCTCTGCCACACGAACAACTCGCCGTTGACCGCCCAGGTGACGGTCAGCGGGACCTCGTCCGGCGTCAGGGTGGGCGTCGCGGTCACGGGCCGGGGCGTGTCCGGGCTGGCGGTGTTCAGCGTGCAGGCGGCGATCAGCAGGGCGAAGAGGAGCAGAGCAGCAAAGGGCCTCACCCCTCGGACGCGACCGCAGATTGCGCGCCCTCTCCAACCGAGTTGGAGAGGGGGAGACGGTCGCGGAAAAGTTCCCCTCTCCATAGTTTTGTTGAGCGTCAGCGAAACAAAACGTCTCGGATGGAGAGGGGGATTTAGGGGGTGAGGCTGTTCGGCGCACTGCCCAATACCGATCAAATTCTTAATCTGCATCAATACACCTCTACCCCGGCTTGCGCCCGACAAACGCGCTCATGTGATCGCGGTCGTCGTGGTGCAGCACGTCCCAGCCGGGGAAGAAGCCCGGCAATTCACCGAGTTGCAGCACATGACCCCGGCGCGTTTCGGGGCGCTTTTGCAGAAAGCGCGCGTTGAGCGTCTGGTAGATCACCAGCCCGCCGGGGCGCACCCGGTCCCGGATGGCGGGGAACAGCGCGCGATCCAGAAAGCGGAACACGACGATCAGGTCATAGGCGTAATGCGGCAGCGGGAAGTGATCGAGATCGGCGACGATGAAATTGACGCGGCCCGCGTTGTGTGCGTCCAGGCTGCGCGCGGCTGAGCCGCGCTGACGCATCTCCGCGCGGGCCTTGCGCAGCGCCGTGATGCTGATATCCACCGCATCGACGGTATAGCCCTGCGCCGCCAGCCACAGCGCGTTACGACCCAGCCCGCAGGCCAGTTCCAGCGCGCGCATACCGGGCCGGGTGGCCGGGGCGTAGGTCGTGAGCAGGGCGCTTGGCCCTTTGCCCAGGTTGCGGTTGGGGTCCTGGTAACGCTCGTCCCAGAGTATGCGGTCGTGCCGTGCCATACGCGGCCCTATGCGTCCGTGATGCCCATGTACACAGGCGTATAATCCAGCGCGTCCGGCACGGTGTCCATCGCCTCTTGATCGCCAGGCATCAACATCATGCGCGGGCTGCGCTGCTGCAAGCGGAACACCTGGTAGGCGTCACGGACCTGCTGCCAGGACGGGACGCGCCAGTTCTCCGGCAGCGCCAGCACGCGCGCCACCGCGCGCACCCGCTGCCCGTCCAGGCTGTTCCACAGGTCGCCGCCTTCCGCCCCGGCGAGCAGCGCGTGGGCTTGCGCGCGGTCGTCTGCGCCCTCACCGCCGCCGAAACGCCCTAACAGCTTCCCGCCCAGGCGCTCGAACATCTTGTTGGCCTTCTGCGCATCGACGCCCTGCTGCTGCGCGAACTGCTGCAATTCCGGCGGCAGACCGTCCGCGCCGAGCACGGCAACCGGGGGATTTTCGGGATCGACCGCTTCGACCGGTAGCTTGCCCGCCCAGGCCCGCTTGAGCATGTCGAGCGTCTGATCGGGGCGCAGATAGTCCGCGAAAGCATCCGGCGCAGTGTGC
>CAZMNL010000192.1:4474-6166 GCA_964567525.1 uncultured Anaerolineaceae bacterium | reverse complement strand
CCGCGTAGATCGCGCGGTTATAGGGCCGGTCCCACGCGCCGACGCTGCGCACGACTTCGCCGCCCCAGCCGCGTTTGAAACGGTACACGCCCCATAAACCGTCGCTGCGATCTTCGAACTGCGCTTCGAGTTCGTCGGGCGGCGCGTCCGGCACGCCGTACATATCGTAGGTCCGCGCGCCGCGCGCCCGCGCCCACTGGATGCCCGCCCACTGCACGCCGTAGGAGGCCATGCGCTGCCGTTCGGCGGTGGAGGACGCGCCGTAGAAATACCACGCCTGATCGCCCAGCGCAAAGACCATCACCGCCGCGAGCACTTGCCCGGCGTATTCGCCCAGGATCAGCGCGGCGCGATCCTCCGGCGCGAACAGGTCGAACGCCCGCGCGTAGTAGTCGGGCGTGTGGACGCCGAACGCGCCGCGCGCGCCCGTCTCCGCGACCAGCGCCGCGAACGCGGGCACGTCGCCGCGCGTCCCCTGCCGGATCGCCACCTCGAATTTGTCGCTTTTGCGGATATTGCGGCGCGTCTTCTGGTTCATGCGCGCCAGGATCGCGTCATCGTCCGTGCTGATATCCAGCACAATTGTGCGCGGCGGCTGGATCGTCTGCGGGCTGGCGCGGAAGCCCGCCCCGGCCCAGTCCACGCCATCCAGCCCGAAACCCGGCTCGATCTTGACAAAGGCCGCGCGGTGCTGCCGTGCGAGCGCGTCCAGCGCAGCGACCATCGCGCGCACCTGTTCGCCGTCAGACCAGTTCACCAGCGGGCCGTAAGGCACATACGCAAAGCGTCCCAGGCGCAGCGGCAGCGCCCGCAGCAAGACCTGCGCCCCGGCCACCAGCGCACCGGATTCGTCCGCCAGCGCGACGCGCTGCGGCTGCCAGCCGAACGCGCCCTTGAGCGCGCCCCACTCGCTAAGCTGCAAGAGGTGCGCGCGCGGGTGCTGCGCAACAAAGGCGTTCCACTGGTCGGGCGTGGGTGTGACGGTCCGGGTGATCATGCGGTGCAGCGGCTCTTTTCTGGGTGCGCGTGCGGACTCCGGGCCTGATTATAACGTATCCCCCCGCGTGTGACAGGGTGAAATGTATGTCCCTAACCCCCCGCTAACCGCCAATGGCGCTATAATGTGCGTGGATAGCACCGTCACATATGTGAAAGGAGATCACGCCGCGTGCGGTAATTTTCATGATGCGACTCTTGACCTCTTCCCGACTGATTCTGCTGGCCCTGTTGATGATCCTGATCAGCAGCCCCCTGCACACCGTGCAGGCCGCACCCGCCGCCCAAACCGGCACAATTGCCTCGCTCGATCCTGTTGAGGGGATCGTGCAGCACCAGCGCGCCGACGCCGACCCCCACGACCCCACCGCGTGGGACGTGCTGACCGGGCCGGTGCTGGTCGCCGCCGGGGACCGCGTGCGCACCAACCGCGACGGACTCGCCGTGCTGACCTTCTTCGAGGGCGTGGCGTCCGAGATCGGGCCGAATACGCTTGTCGTGATCAGCACGCTGGACTTCTCCGCGCTGGATGAGGAACGCTTCAATATCTCGCTGGATGTGCTGCTGGGCGTCACGCTGACGACCATCGACGCCACGCTGGACTCCAGCAGCCGCTTCGAGATTCACACGCCGGGCGCGACTGCCGTCGTGCGCGGCACGATCTGGTGGACGCTGGTTCACCAGGACGGCAGCGCA
>CAZMNL010000192.1:0-4464 GCA_964567525.1 uncultured Anaerolineaceae bacterium | reverse complement strand
GAGTCGGTCGAAGGCGAATTCGGGATTCTGCCGCGCCTGCCGGTCGTGGCAGCCGTGCCCGCGCCCGGCGACGCCGACAGCCCGCGCGCCTTCACCGCCGAAACGCTATGGGAATCCTGGCAGGCGTTCGATCCGGGCGTGACCGGCTACTTTGCGCCCAGCGGCGCACGCCTGGAGCCGCCGCCCGCGATCCGGCTGCCGGGCCGGATCGGTAGCGGAGTCGCGGTCAGTTCAACCTGCGGCGATGGCATCTGCCAACCGCTAGAGCCAAACACCTGCCCGGTGGACTGTCTGGACGAGATCGAACTGCCCTTGTGCGGCAACGGCATCTGCGAGCCGGACGCTAACGAGGACCTGCTGCTGTGCCCCGCCGACTGCGGCCCGTATGCGGGTCTGAGCTGTGGGAACGGGGTTTGTGACGCGGACGAAAGCGGCCTGACCTGCCCGGCGGACTGCGCGCCCGGTGACTATTTCCGCCCGGCGGTTCCGCCGTTGTGCGGCAACGGGATTTGTGACCCCACCGAGAGTACGCTTTCGTGCGCTGCTGACTGCCCCAGTTCGGATATCATCGCGGCGGGGAACTGCACGATCACGGGCGAGGGAATCTATCTGCGCAGCGGCCCCGGCACGGACTTCGACACGGTGGGGCAAATCTTCGCGGGGGATACGCTCAGCGGCACGGGCGTCAGCGAGGATGGGCGCTGGTTCCTGGTGGAGAACGCGCGCGGCCAATCCGCGTGGATCGCGGGCTGGCTGGTCCGCGCAGAAGGATCGTGCGAGCGCCTGCCGGTGGTGGCGGGTCCTGCCCGGCGCTAAAGTCAGCGGGCGGTCCAGCTGGTCCACAGCCCGACGGTCAAGCCGTCGGGCAAGCGCCGATCACCGTTCATGTTAAGCCGGAGGCGCTTGTGGGGTGGGCAGTTGCCATGCCCCGCGCGTAACTTTATACTGGAAGCAGCAAAGCCGGAGCGCACAATCAAGGTGAGGATAAGATCGTGGAAGGTGCGATACTGTTAGTCGTAGCTATCGGGGCGCTGGGAGCATTCGCCACCGGGATAATCCTGCTGGGGCTGTATTTCCGGTCCGGGCGCAGCCAGCACAACCCGCGCCCGGAGCCGGTCGTTTTCGGCAGCCTGGTACAGTGCCCGCATTGCAGCTACATGAACCCGGTCGAAAGCGCCGCGTGTTTGCAGTGCCACCGAGAGCTGCCGCACCCACGCGACTACCAACCACCGCCGCATTTCCAACCCACCTTTATGGGCGATCACCCGCAGTACCAGGCCCCGACGCTGCCGCCACCACCACAAACCAGCACGCCCGCGCCCCCATCCTACCAGCCGCCCCCTAACAACGCGCCGCCTACCGATAGGTACCTGGAAGCCCCGCACACATCCGAACACCCGGCAGAGATGCCCAAAGCGTGGCTGGAAGGCATCGACGGCGCGATGAAAGGCCGCCGTGCAGATATCCAGCAGGGCGACATCCTGATCGGGCGCTCGACGGTGTGCGACGTGCAGATCTACGATCCGAAGGTGTCGCGCAAGCATTTTCGCATCCGTTACGGCAACGGTGCGTTTTTCTTGCAGGACCAGCAAAGCTCACGCGGGACGCGCATCAACGGCGAGCGCGTTATGGCGCAGCGCCTTAACAACGGCGACCGCATCGAGATCGGCGACACAACGATGATCATGCGCATCGAACGGTGACGATATAACAAATCGTAATCGATCACCGGGCTGAGTCTAAGCGCGCGGCACGGATCACGCGCCCCGGCAGCCCGTTTAAAATTATTTTCCCTCAAATTACACCAATTTCTGTTGAAAATATCAAGCCCTACTGACGTATCTGTTATATTGTGAAAACTATCACAATATGGTGACGTTTATCACAAGTTGTTTGTGCAAATCTTCACTATTGGTTTTTTCCCCTGAGGAGCACACTATATACGAAACATGTTCTATGCTACGGATTGCGACAACTTAACTAGCCCAACGCACCGTAACCAGCCAGATCAACTACTTTCTGGCACAGGAGGAAATAACTAGCCATGCTATCAATCCAGGTACTCGGTCCCAAGACGCCGTACACTGACAAACTCGAACAATACACCAATACCGCCATTCGGATGCTCAACCCGCACTGCGGCTGCACGATCATGCGCGTGGAAGATGACGCTGAGATTAAACGTTACGTGGACAAGGTCCCCGCGCTGGTGATTAACGGCCAGGTCGTTTCGGAAGGCGCGATCCCCGCGCCGCAGTTGATTGTCACCTGGGCCTCGGACGCGCTGCAAACCATGCTCACCGAAACCGCGCAGCCCGCGTTCGCCCAGCAAGACGCGCTGGCCCCTGCCGCCCGCTAACCCGGCAGCCCGCACCCAACACGTTCACCCCCGGTGAAAAGACCTCTGGCTGCTGTTCTCTGGCTGGCATCACCAGCAGTCTAGAGGGGCCTACCTCCTTTTCACCTGAATACCCAGGAGCGTATGTCTGGCCTCAATACGCTCCTCCTCTTTTTGTTTCCACCAATCAACACACGACCCGGTTAGTCTATGTGTACCCCCCCACGCTCCAGCAGGGGCGACTCTTTCAAACAAAAAATTTACCGCGGTTTGAAACACTCTCTACCTTTGCAGATTTCCAGATTCACCTCACCCCCAAAACCCCGCGTATGCTGCGCATACGTCCCACACGCGGAGAGGGGACTTGGTCCGTGTTCGTCTCCCCCCTCTCCAACTTGATTGGAGAGGGGGGATCAAGGGGGGTGAGGTTTTCACATGGCCCCCTCGCCCGGCTTCACGCTGGTAATTCATGCGCCGTGCGCTATAATGGCGGTTTGTACGTAACTAGGATTTAGATTAAGACGTTCCTTGTAGCTCAAAGCGGCGTATATATGCATGAATTACTGGCTCGTTTCCGGCTCGAACTCAAATACGTGGCGCTCGGTGTGGCGGCGCTGCTGAGCATTTATACGCTGGGGCGCTGGGGCGCGCTGGGCGACCTCGAACAGTGGGGCAGCGCGCTGATGCTGGCGTTGACCGCCTGGGGCTGGTTCGGCATGTTCACCGTTGCGTTTCTGTGTAACCTGACGCTGGTGATGCCGCTGCCGTATGGTCTGCCGCTGTTTACCCTGGTGCTGTATGCCGCCTCGCCGCTGGACGCGCTGCGCCTGGGCGCGGGCGCGGGCCTGGGGGCCGGGCTGGGGGCCGTGTGCGCTTACAGCGTGGCACATAACATGCTGACGCAGGTCGAAGAACCGGCACACAGCGCGCTGTTTCGCGCCGTGCGCTACTGCACGGATCGCTGGCCGCGCTCGGTCCCGGTGGTGGTGTGGTTCAGCGCCGCGACTCCTGCGCCGGAAGGCATGATCACAACCTCACTGGCGATGGTACGCTACCCGCTACACGTGATCGCGCTGTTGGTGTTCACCGGCAAGCTGGCGGGCAACCTGGCGATCTCGCAGATTTATTACTTCGCCACCGATTCGTTTAACGGGCGCATTTCCGATAACCTGTACGTGACAGCGACCCTGGTGCTGCTGGTGGCGTTCGTGCTGATCATTGCTTACCAGGTGGAAAAGTCCCTGTTCCTCCGCACGGAACGCTGCCGGCCCTCCGTGCGCGACTGCGCCGAAACCTCGTTTGGATAAACTGTCATGCTGCGTGCCATACTTTGTCTGCTGCGGCGTTACCGCATCGAAATCAAGTACGCTACGATCACGCTGGCGATCCTGGGATTGCTGGCGTGGCTGACCTCTCAGGATGCGTTGAGCGGCGCAGAGCAGTGGGTCAACGACGCGATGGATACGATGGTCGATTGGGGCTATGTGGGGTTATTCCTGATCGGGCTGCTGGCAAACATCACGCTCGTGATCCTGATCCCCTACGCCATCCCACTGATGACGCTGGCGATCTACGCCGACTCGGTCTTTGAGGTTGTGCTGCTCGGTACGGCGGCGGGTGTTGGATCAGGGATCGGGGAATTGATCTCGTATACGGTCGCGCATACCATCGTGCGCCACGTCAACGACCTGGAAAACAGCGCCCTGTTTCGCTGGACACGCCGCACCATCGAACGCGATCCGCGCCTGATCCCGGCGTTTGTGTGGCTGGCCTCCGCCACGCCGCTGCCGGATGCGGTGATCATCGTGCCGCTGGCGATGGTCCAGTATCCCTGGCGCAAGATGATCGTGCCCATGATCGGCGGCAAGATCATACAGAATGTCGTGATGGCGCTGGTCTACCGCATGGCAACCAACCAGGTCGCACGTTTCGTCTCCGACGATATCAACTTCGACATGACCGTCACGCTCGCCATCCTGTTCGTGATGCTGATCGCTTACCAGATCGAAAAAGCGCGCACCTATGCGAATAACGCGAACGGCGTTAAGGTATAGGACCATGTGACGATTACTAGGCTGATCCAGGAAATAAATCACCCAAATGCGTTGGCCTTTGCTCCCCTTCCC
>CAZMNL010000191.1:0-6174 GCA_964567525.1 uncultured Anaerolineaceae bacterium | reverse complement strand
GTAGAAGGCGTGCAGGTGCCAGAGATATTCCCCGGCGCGATCCTCGGCGTTGACCATCGCCTTGATGCGCTCGCCCGTGTCCTCGATTTTGCGAAACGCGCCCACGCTCTCGAAGCGCACTTTTTGCGGCGGCTCGTGCGCGTAGGTGTGCAGGTTCAGCGGCCAGAATTCGCGGCCCTCGGCGGTATCCGCGCGCTTATAAAAGCCCTGCCCGGCCTTGTTGCCCAACAGCCCGTGATCGAGCATGTGCTTGAGCAGCGCTTTAGACGGCGTGTGCTGCAAAACCTCGCGGGCTTCGTCGTCGGGGATGGCGGGGTACAGGTTGGTGTTGACGTGCCACATCACATCCGTGCCGATCAGGTCCAGCAGACGGAAGGTCGCCGTCTTCGGGCGGCCAATCAGCGGCCCGGTGAGGCTGTCCACCTCTTCCACGCTGTAGCCGTGATCGATGGCGTAGTTAATCCCGAAGGTGCCCGCCACGCTGATAAAGCGGTTGGCGATGAAGTTGGGTGTATCGTGGCACAGCACCACGCCCTTACCGAGGGTCTGCGCGGCGTAGTCCCCCATGAAGTCCAGCACGGCGGGATCGGTGCGCGGGTGCGGGATCAGTTCCAGCAATTTGAGGTAGCGCGGCGGGTTGAAAAAGTGCGTGCCCAGAAAATGCCGCTGGAAATCCTCCGAGCGCCCCTCGGCGATCTGGGCGACGGGCAGGCCGCTGGTGTTGGTGCTGATGATCGTGTGCGGCTGGCGCACGGCTTCCAGCCGGGCCATGAGGTCCTGCTTGATGTCCAGGTTTTCGATGATGGCTTCAATGATCCAATCGGCGTCATTTAGCAAGTCGAGATCGTCGTCGAGGTTGCCGGGCGTGATCAGGTCCAGGTCGGCGGGGTGGTAAAGCTGGGCGGGGCGGCTTTTCTGCATGGCGGCCAGGTTGCCCAGCACGACCGCGTTACGCTGGTCCGGCGGGTCGCCGGGGGTGGTGTCCCTGGCGGGGATGTCGAGCAGTACGACCGGCACGCCGACCCCGGCCAGCAGCGCCGCGATCCCGCTGCCCATCGTGCCGGAGCCGATCACGGCGGCTTTGCGGATCATGGTGGTCATAAGGCGTTCTCCTGTAATCTAACGCGCAAACTAATTTTAGGGGGAGTGTGCTGCTTTGATTATCGCATAGGTTGCGTGTGGAGATAAAGCAGGTTGTTTCGGCTCACTGTGCGGGCCTCGCCTCCCCGAATCCCGCAACCGTCTCCCCCTCTCCAACTTGCTTGGAGAGGGGGCCGGGGGGTGAGGTTTGCCCGGCGAACATACGCAGGGAGAACGCGCCCGCGCTCACCCGATCACGTCCGCGTAGCGCAGCGCGACCATGATGCGCCGCTGGGCGGGGTAGCTGGCGGGCTGAAAGGGCCTGCCGGTCAGCAGTTCGTAGACGTGCTGGTAGCGGCGGCTGATCGCCACGCTGATCTCTTCGCTGAGCGGTGGGAGCGTATCGCGTTCGTGGTGGCCCTGGCCCTGGTACCACAGCCGCACAAATTCGCGGTCGTAGTTTTCGGGTTCTTCCCCGGCGTCGAAGCGGTCGTCGTAGGTTTCCGCGCGCCAGAAGCGGGAACTATCGGGCGTGTGCAGTTCGTCGATCAGCACCAGGTCGCCGTTGAGGTCCAGCCCGAACTCGTACTTGCTATCGACCAGGATCAGGTCGGCCAGGATGCTGAGCTGGCGTCCGCGCAGGAACAGCTTGAGCGCCATCTCCTGAATGCGCTCCCACAGCGCCGGGTGGACGCCCAGGCCGATCACTTCGGCGTGGGTCAGCGGGCGCTCGTGGGACTTGCCGAACGCCTTCGAGGTCGCGGTGACGATGGGGTGTTCAAGTTCCTGGTTTTTGCGCAGCCCGTCGGGGAACTCCACGCCGTAGATTGTGCGCTGCCCGGTTTCGTACTGCTTCCACAGGCTGGCGGGCGTAACGCCGGTAATGAAGCCGCGCACGATGATCGCCACCGGCAGCGGGTTGGCGGTCAACGCAATCGCCACGTTGGGATCGGGAATGTCGATGATGTGGTTGGGGACGACATCGGCGGTGTGTTCGAACCACCAGTTCGTAAGCTGGTTGAGTACCTGTCCCTTATACGGGACCTGTCCGACGTGCTGGTCGAAGACGGTAAAGCGGTCGGTGGTGATGACCACGCGGCGACCGTCCGCAAGATCGTAATTATCGCGCGCCTGCCCGCGCTGGGCGGAGAGGCCGGGCAGGTCGAGCGATTCCAGGGCCATGTCAATGACAGGGCGGATTTGTCCGGGCGTCAACATGTGGCTCTACCTTTTCCGTGATTGACCAACGTATCCGTTAACTACCCTAATGATAGACTCGAACGCGCAACAGCGAAAATCGGGCGCGAAGTGGGGGCGTGTTTCAAATTCGGGGCGAAAAATCTCACCACAGAGCACATAAAAAAGCTGTATATCCAGGCGGATTTGCGAATTGGTGTGCAACTTTATCCGCACCCTGCCCGTAATATTCAGTGAAGCACAACGCCGGAAAAATCACCCGGTCTGAAATGACCGGGACAGAGCAACTAAGGAGCGATACTGATGAGTAACTTCATGGAAAACCTGCCCTCTGTCGGCCAGATGTTCAAGCTGATCGTGTTCCTCATTCTGGTGCTGATTGTCATGAGCCTGGTGGCCGCGATTGTCAAGGCGCTGATGCCCGTAATCATCATCGGCCTGATCCTGGTGGCGGGGTACTACTTCTTCAACCGCTGGCAGGAAAAGAACGGCTAGCGGTGGGCGATCTGCTGCACCGCGATAAGGATGACGGATGTTCGGCCAAGCGGAGTGAGGGGCGTGGGATGCGCTCCTCATTCGTTTTCTCAGGCCGGTTGCTGGCCGCCGCGAGGTGTGTTAATGTACCGGCCAACGCACACATGACAATATACAGCGGGGTGCAACCTTGAGCGAAGAAAAGAAAACGCGTTCCTTATACACTCGCTACAACCAGCTTTCGATCCGGGGGCGTATCCTGGTGGTGATGATCGCGCTGCTGGTGGGCTGGCTGCTGCTGCCGGTGATTATCTCGCTGGTGCGCGCGCTGGTGATGCTGGCGATTGTGGCCGCGATCATCGTCGGGGCGCTGTGGCTGTTCGAGCAGGTGCGCCGCTAAATCACGAATCCGCGCGCGACCTCACCCGGCGCGACAAAATGCCGCCGCGCCGACCTCGCCCGCGCGCTCACGCCCCGGAGCCATCCCCCGCGCCGTTCTGACGCCCGTCATGCCGCACGGAATGCAGCGGCGTGAAGGTAGGCGTATGCGTGTGGGGGTCGGTGGCGATCACGCCCTCCACGCTGAACACCTCGCGCAAGACCTCGTCCGTGAAGACCTCAACCGGCGCGCCCGCCGCGTGGATCACGCCCTCGCGCAGCGCCACCAGCCGGTGACTGAAGCGCGCCGCCTGGTTCAGATCGTGTAACACCATCACAATACTGAGATCGTTTTCCGCGTTGAGCCGCTGGAGCAGCGTCATCACGTCCAGTTGGTGCGAGATGTCGAGGAACGTGGTCGGCTCGTCAAGCAGCAGGACGCGCGGTTCCTGCGCCAGCGCCAGCGCGATCCAGGCCCGCTGGCGTTCGCCGCCGGAGAGCGTATCGAGGAAGCGTTCCTGCATGGCGGTGAGGCCCGTCACGGACAGCGCCCAGTCAATCGCTTCGCGGTCGTTGGTGCGCGTGGCACGCCACCACGCCTGGCGCGCGAAACGTCCCCGCGCGACCAGATCGCGCACGGTCAGGTCTTCCGGCGCGGACGGGTTCTGCGGCAGGATGGCGAGCGCCTGGGCGACGGCGCGCGTCGAGAGCGTGTGGATCGCTTTGCCGTCCAGGTAGACCGCGCCATCGCGCGGTTTCATCAGCCGGGCCAGCGCACGCAGAATCGTGCTCTTGCCGGAGCCGTTCGGCCCGACCAGCGTGACGATCTCGCCCTGCGCGACTTCGAGAACGAGATCGCGCACGACCAGCGCGCCGCGCCGGTAGCCCAGGTCAAGATGTTGTGCGGAGAGGGTGGTCATAGAAGGTCCTTGTAGCTTTCTCCCCCGCTACCACTGCGCGCGGCGCGCACGCACCAGCCACAGGAACAACGGCCCGCCGATGGTCGCGGTGATGATGCCGACCGGGAATTCGGTATTCTGCACGCCGAGTAGAGTCGGGAAGGTCACGCGCGCCGCCGTATCCGACCACACCAGCAGCGCCGCACCCAGAATCGCGCTGACGGGAATCAGGAAGCGGAAATCTGAGCCGACCAGCCGCCGCGCAATGAAGGGGATCAGCAGGCCGACGAACGCGATCAGGCCCGCGACGGCCACCGCGCTGCCCGCCAGCACTGCCGCCACCGCGCTCATGATGAAGCGTGTACGCTCCACGTTCAGGCCGAGGCCCTGCGCCATCTCGTCGCCCAGCGCCAGGATATTCGCGCGGTGGGCGAGCAGCAGCGCCGCGATCACGCCGCCGAGCGCGTAGGGCCAGATCAGGCGATATTCCGCCCAGCCGACGGTATACAGCCCGCCCACGAGCCACTGGAAGAAAATCTGCGCGCCGCCCTGCACGGACATCACGACGACGGTTGTTGTTAAGGCGCTGATCATCGTCGTCAGCGCGACCCCGGCGAGTGCGAGCCGCGTGGTGGTCACGCCGGAACCGTCCCAGGCAATCGCGTAGACGATCAGCGCGCCGATCAGTGACCCGACAAACGCGGCGGCGGGGACTGCGTTGGGCGGGTAGTCGCTGATGCGCAGCGTGACGAACGCCGCCGCCAGCCCGCCGCCCGCCGAAATCCCCAGGATGTACGGGTCGCCGAGCGGCGAACGGACCACGCCTTGCAGCAGCGCGCCGGATACCGCGAGATTCATGCCGACCAGCGCGCCGATCAGCGCGCGCGGCAGCCGCACCTCGTGTACGATAATCTCAACCGATTTGGCGACGCTCTCCCGGTCGCGGAGCGCCTGGATCACGTCGCGGTAGGGGATCGCCTTCGCGCCGCTGCCCAGCGCGACGACCATCGCCCCCAGCAGCAGCGCGCTGCTGAGGGCGATCACCACCAGCCGTATGATCAGCCGCCGCTGCGACAGGCGGACCGATCCGGACGCGGAAGGCGAATACGAAACTTCCGCACGCACTTACTCGGCTCCACCGTAGAACAGCGCGTAAAGCTGCGTCATGGCCTCCACGAAACGCGGGCCGGGCGCTTCGACATACAGCCGGTTGTCGAGTTCGACCGCGCGCCCTTCCTGGACCGCCGTCAGCGACGACCACACCGGGTCGCCCTGCATGGTGTCGGCCATCGGAGTCGGTGCACCGCGCGTGATCGTCAGGATATAGTCGGGGTCGGCGTCGAGAATTTCTTCAATGCTCAACTGCGCGTAACCGGGGAACGGCCCGGCGTCTTCCTTGTCGTCGGCGATATTGGTCGCGCCGAGTGTGGCCGCCATCGCGCCGAGATAGGTCGCGGTCTTGCCGTAGTTGGGTACGTCCAGCGTCCCGACGATGATCAGCACGCTGGGGCCGTCGGTGTGGGCGCTGCCCGCGCTGGCCGCCATGCTCAGGTAGCCTTCATACGCGCTGGCGAGGAAGTCCGCTTCGGTGTCGTGGCCGGTCAGGGTTCCCAGCGTGCGCACGTTGGCGGGGATGTCCTCCGGGACGAGCGTCATCATCATGAAGGTGGGCGCGATGGCTTCAAGCTGGCCCAGGATTTGCATGTTGAGCTGTGCGTTACCGATGATCAGGTCGGGTTCCAGGGCCGCGAGCGCTTCCAGGCTCGGCTGGTAGCCGCTGCCGAAGGTCGGCAGGCTGGCGGCGGCGGGCGGGTAGTCCATCCCGGCGGTGACGCCCGCCGGAGTCACGCCGATAGCGAACAGCATTTCGTTGATCGACGCGCTCATGCCGATCACGCGCTGCGGCTGCTCGCTGATCGTGATCTCGCGCCCGATGAAGTCGCGCAGGGTACGCGGCTCAAACTCGCCGCCGTCCTGGGCGAGCGCCAGCGGCAGCGCCGCGCTGAAGGCGAGCGCCAGGATGACCAGTACGAACAGCGCACGCCGCACGGCGCTAACGCGCAGGGAGTAAGGGTGTGACATGGTGTGATTCTCCTCTCCTCTGAAAATAAACGAAATTAGAAATTCTGAGCTATTAAGCAGCGGC
>CAZMNL010000190.1:0-6178 GCA_964567525.1 uncultured Anaerolineaceae bacterium | reverse complement strand
GTCCCACATCGCCAGCGCGGAAAAGACCATCATCGCGCCCGCCATCACGCCGAACGCGGTCCCGGCAGCGCGTCCCGGCGCGCGCAGCAGATTACGGATCGCCTGCCGGACGGGCAGCGGCAGCCCTGCGAGCTTGATGCGGCTGATCGCGTTGGGCGTCTTTGGCGCGGCGGGACGTAAGGCGACTCCCGGCGGCGTGCCGGACATCGACCAGACCGGGTATGCGCCGGACAGCGTAGCCCCCAGCACGACGATCATAAACCCCAGCGCGATGAACGGGAACTGCGGCACATTCTCGAAACCCGGTATCTCGCCCCCGGCGATGTTGTCGAGGAACGAGTACATAAACCAGAACGAGGTCAAGTAACCCAGCACACTGCCGGCCAGCCCGCCCGATACGCCGATGATGAAGCCGAACGTCAGGTAGTGCAGCACCAGCTCGCTACGCGTGACGCCCATCGCGCGCAGCGTCCCAATGCGGCGGCGTTCGGTTTCGACCACGCGCGCCATCAGAATCCCGGTAATGACCGTCGCGCCGAGCAGGAACAACCCGGAGAAAAAGCGCATAATCGGGAAATTACCGTTGATGTTGGCGCGCACCATCCACCCACTGGCGGTTTGTTCGCGGTGCAGGATGGCGGCATTAGGGAACAATGCGCTCAGTTCGGCGCGCACAGCGGCATCCCGCACGGGGGTTTCGTCCTGTGCGCTGCCGGTCAGCCGGATCGTGATCTCGTTGATCTCGCCGGTTCGCTCGCTGAGGTCCGCCAGTGTGCTGTAGCGCAGCCACGCGACGCCAAACGTCGTCGGCGACGGGAAAGCCGACTCCGACCCGCGACTGTTGACCAGGTATTCGGGGTTGAAGACCAGCCCGGCGACGGTGAACGCGACCGGCTGTGCACCAACCGTGACATACACCGTATCACCGGGCGTGATATCGTGGACTTTGGCGAAGGATTCCAGGACCAGGATTTCATCCCCAGACTGGATATCGCGGCCCGTGATCACCGCATTACGGTTAACTTCCGCGATACGGTCGTCCGGCACGGAGATCAGGCGCAGGTTGATCAGGCGACCTGTTGCAGAGCCGGTTTGCAACCCGCCCTCGATCACCAGGCGTCCCTCGACGCCGGTCACGCCGTCAATCGCGCGTACAGCATCGAGCATGTCGCTGTCCTGTGGCAGCGGCGCGCCCGGCTGCACCTGGAAATCCATGTAGTCAAAACGGTCATATGCCTGGAACAGCGAGTCAACCAGGTTAACCGCTGCCGGATACATGCCGCCGTAGAAGGTCGTGCCTAGCATCACAATCAGCCATACCGCGAGGAACTGGCCCCGGTTGGCGCGGAGATCGCTGGTCACTTTACGACGCAGGGTTTTTAACATGGCGTTTAGCCTCTCTCTGCCGGTGGCGGCGCTACCAGTCGATCTCGTCCGGCTCGAAGGGATCGGGATTTTCGATGATGTTCTGTACGCGACCGCTGCCCAGCCGGATCACGCGGTCGGCGATCTGTGCGATGGCGGAGTTATGCGTCACGATCACGAAGGTCTGCCCGGTTTCGCGGTTCAGCGCGCGCATGGTCTTAAGCACGTCGATGCCGGTTTCTACGTCCAGGCTGCCGGTCGGCTCGTCGGCCAGGACGAGTGTGGGCGCTTTCGCCAGCGCGCGCGCAATCGCTACCCGCTGCTGCTGCCCGCCGGAAAGCTGTCCCGGATAGTGATCGGTGCGGTCGCCCAGGCCCACCCGTGCCAGTGTCGCGGCGGGGTCCAGTCCGCGCCCGTTGCCCATCTCCGCCGAAAGCGAGACGTTTTCGAGCGCGGTCAGGGTCGGCAGCAAGTTGAAGAACTGGAACACGAACCCGATCTTGTGGCGGCGATAGCGTGTCAGCTTGCCGTTGCGCAGTTTCGCCACGTCATCGCCATCGACCTGCACTTCGCCGCTGTCCGGTGACTCCAGCCCGCCGAGAATGTTGAGCAGGGTGGTTTTGCCGCTGCCGCTTGGCCCCAACACGACCGCCAGTTCCCCGGCGTTGATTGCCAGCGAAATACTGTCCAGCGCGGTGATCACGCTGCTGCCCATGCGGTACGTTTTGCGCACGTCGCGCAGTACAATTTGACTCATCGTAGGTTTCTCCTGGATTATGTCAGGCGAGCGATATATCCCAGTCAGTAATATTACGTTTCGAAATTTACGTTATCACGGGTTGTGTTTAGCTGTCAATTGATAAGCTGTAAAAAAGAACTAAAAACGCCTTTCGAGTTGCGCCAGGCTGTAAAATCGCCTACACTAATTACGCAGCGTAATATATCGTTTGGTTAGTTTATCAAGGTGAGTATGACGATATGGTTTCCTCTTTGAACCGCGAATTGACCACGCTGGAACACATTGTCCTGGGCCTGATCAGCCAGAGTCCGCAATCCGGCTACAGCATCATCAGCATGTTGGAAGCTGGCACGCACCGTTGGAGCGCCAGCCCCGGCTCGATTTATCCGATCCTCAAACGTCTGGAAAAACAAGAGTTGATTGTCGGTGAACTGGAGATCGTCTACGAGACGCGCCCGCGCAAGATGTACCGGCTGACGGAAAGTGGGAGCGCGGCGCTGGATGCGTGGCTGCTCAGTACGCTATCGTGGAACGAAGTGCTTGACGAACGCGACGTAGTGCTGATCAAGTTCCTGTTCATGGAGCATCGTCTCAGCCACACCCAGGTGTTGGCGTGGTTGGACGAGTACGAGCGTTTGACGATGGCCTACGACGGACCGCGCCGCGCTTTTCACGAGCAGTTGATGAGTGGATCATCGCTGCACCAGCAGTTGATCCACGAGGTGACATTGATGGAACTGAACATGCAGCGCACCTGGATTCAGATGGCGCGCCGCCGCTTGCAGCAGTCCGCAGCGAACGGTGAACGATAACCCGCGACTATAACAATGCCGGTTGAAGTAATTATTATTACCCCGATCTGACAAATTAGCGTTACGATAGGGGGTATCGTTACCCTTTTTAAGCAGAGGTTATTCCTGATGAAAATCGCAGTTGTCACCGACGACGGACAGACAATCAGTATGCACTTTGGGCGCGCGGCCTATTACCAGGTGTTCACGGTAGAAGATGGCGCGATCACCGGAACCGAACTGCGCGACAAACTCGGCCACCGCCAGTTTGTGCAGATGCAGCCGGACGAGGACTCCGGCGAGCATGACCACGAACACGGGCATGGTCACGGTCACGAGCACGGACACGACGACGCGCGCGGGCATGGCTTCGGTGCGCACGCTGACCACAAGCACGCTATGATGATTGAAGCGATCAAAGATTGCGAGGCGGTCCTGGTGCGCGGCATGGGGCGCGGCGCGTATCTCGCCATGCAGAACGCCAATATCACCCCCGTCGTGACCGATATCGCCCGCGCGGAAGAAGCCGTGAACGCTTACATCGCCGGGGATATCGTCGATCACACGGATAAACTGCACTGACGGTTTGTGGTAAGGATGAGAGGAAACACAACATGATCACGATCCGCTGCCTGGTGGAAAATACCGCCCTGCCCGGAAGCGCGTTCCGCGCGGAACACGGCATCGCGTGGCACATCGAGACGCCATATGGCGCGATCCTGTTCGATACCGGGGCCAGTGGCGAGGTTCTGCTGCACAATGCAGCGCTGTTTGGGATCGATCTCTCGGCGGTGGATGCGCTGGCGCTCAGCCACGCCCACTACGACCACACCGGCGGCTTGCCCGCTGTGCTGGACTGTGTGCGCCCGAATCTGCCGCTGCACGCCAGCCCGGACCTTTTCCGCCCGCGCTACAAACGCACGGACGACGACGCAACGTTCATCGGCATCGAGATGCCGCGCGAGCGTCTCGCCGCGCGCGCGGACCTGTATCTCAGCGCGGAACCGGCGAATATCCTGCCCTGTGTATGGACCACAGGCGAAATCCGCGAGCGTTACACTTTTGTCGGCGGCAGTCCGCAGATGATTGTGCCCGGCAACGGCGACGGCTGGCAGCCGGACCCCTACCAGGATGACCTGTCGCTAGTGCTGCGCGTGGCGGGCGGGCTGGTGGTGCTGTTGGGCTGTGGACATGCGGGCCTGCTGAACATCCTGAGGCACGTCAAGCAGCACTTTGAGGGGCCGATTGTCGCGGTGGCCGGGGGCACGCACCTCACCAGCGCGACCGGCGAGAACCTGGAACAGGTCGCCGCCGAACTGCGCGCACACTACGATGCACCGGTGTTGTATCCCAACCACTGCACGGGACAGCGCGCGTTTGACGCGCTGCGCGAGTCGTTTGGCGAGCGCGTACAGGCGTGCCCCGCCGGGACGGTGCTTACCTTCCCGGCGACGTGATCGCCGCCTATGTCCCTTCGACCCAGTGGGGCGAACTCCACGCCGATTGGCCGTTGCGCTGGCGCACGCGCACGTAGTACCAGTCACGTTCGCGGGATTCGTGTTCGTGTGCCAGCGTGAACTGCGCGTTTGCTGCTGCCTGCGGTACGACCCGGTGAAAGCATACCGCCGGGGAAACAAAGCCGTTCAAAATGCGCACGCGCGCCCCGCTGACCAGTTCGCCCAGCGCCAGCCGGACCGGTTGGCCGTTGACGTGCCCGACGAGGTGCGCGTTTTCACTACCGCGCAGAGTCAGGTTAAGGCCCTGCGTGGCGGGTGTAGTCACGGTCGGGTTGCGCCATGTGACACTCTGCCAGCGGAAGCGGTGCGGGGCCGGACGTTGAAGGTCGTTGAGCACGAACCGGTCGGCGATATCCTGCGGCGGCGGCTCGATTCCGTGCCCGCGCCAGCGTGGTTCCAGGCCGAGTAGTTCGCCGTTTTCCACCGCGAGATCGATCTCCCATTCGGTGCTGCGCGGTTCCTCGCCCCAGCCGACCTCGATCAAGACCTGCACCGGCCCGCCAAACAGATCGGCATGGACGGCGGGCGGGTGCCAGCGGTGGATCACCTGGTTATTGTGCAGCACCTCCACCACGTCCAGCGCGTCGCCGCCCTGCACGCTGACCGCAATCTCGCGCTGCGGTGTGGCGGGCAGCAGCGATCCCATGGGCTGCCCGTTGAGCGCGACTTGCAGCGTGATACGGTCGCCGGTCAGCGCGTAGGTGCGCCGCTGCCGGATCGCGTCCCAGATCGCCCCGCGCGTCAGGTCCTCCGCCCAGACGCCGAGCCGCCCGTAGTTGTAGTGGCCGGGGTGCGCGCCGTGATGGTCGGTGGAGCCGATGAAGCCGAAGATGTGCCCCTGCCGCAGCCCATACTGCACAGTGCTGCGTTCGTCGCGCGGCCCCATCGAGTGCAGGTAAGGGAACGGCGCTTCGCTGTGTTCCGACACCCCGTGAAACGACACGATCTCGACCACCGGCGAAAATTCCTCGGAGAACGTCTCCCAGTTGATGCCCCGGTAGCCGCGCAAATAGCCGATATGGTGCGGGATCATCAGCGCAGCGATTCCCCGTGCTGACAGGGCGCGCAGGTGTTCGCGCAGCGCCTCGATATCCTGGGCCGGGATAATATGGCTGGCGGCAGTGTCTTTGAAGTAGATGCAGTGATCGCCGTAGCGCATCGAGTGCCATTCGAAGCTGGGGAAGGTCACGAACGCGCCCGGCGCGTTGAAGCGGTCGGTGATGTCCTGGTAATGCGACCAGCGCGCGAGCGCCTCTTCGAAGCCGCGTTCGTGATAGTCCACCAGGTAATCCAGGCGCGGCTGGTCGCGCGGGATATCCGGCCAGTGGGCATGAACCGTCACGCTGGCGAAGTCCAACTGCTGGCGCGCGTTGGTGAAGGCGTCTTCCAGCGATCCGCGCCCGTAGCTGACGCCGCAGTGATTGTGCAGGTCGCCGTAGTAGGTCGTGAGGTGTTTATAACTGTTCAGTGTCACGTAGACCCTCCGTGTTCCAGGACGCGCGCCACGTCTGCCGCCGTCGGGACGCCGCGCGTGCCGCGCGCCATCGTGGACAGGCCGCCGACGATATTACCGATCAGCAGGCAGCGTTCTAGCGGCTCGCCGCGCAGGTGCCCCAGGATGAAACCCGCGTTGAAGCAGTCGCCCGCGCCGGTCGTGTCCACCACATCGCCCGGCGGCGTGCAGCTTGGCGCGTGGACGAACTGGCCTTCCGCCGGTGAAAGCATCACGCCGTTCGTGCCGCCGAGCTTCACGCCCACCAGCCCCG
>CAZMNL010000189.1:0-6235 GCA_964567525.1 uncultured Anaerolineaceae bacterium | reverse complement strand
CCCGGAGTGGATGATCCTCACCGTGCTGCCGGTCATCCCGCCGGACCTGCGCCCGATGGTGCAGTTGGACGGCGGGCGCTTTGCCACCTCGGACCTCAACGACCTGTATCGCCGCGTGATCAACCGTAACAACCGGCTCAAGCGCCTGCTGGAACTCGGCGCGCCGGACGTGATCGTGCGCAACGAAAAGCGTATGTTGCAGGAAGCGGTAGACAGCCTGATCGATAACAGCCAGCGCGGTAAGGCGCTGAGCCGTCGCGGTCGGCGCGAACTCAAATCGCTGAGCGACATGCTCAAGGGTAAGAAGGGCCGTTTCCGCCGGAACCTGCTCGGTAAGCGTGTGGACTATTCGGGCCGTTCGGTGATCGTGATCGGTCCCAAGCTCAAGCTGCACCAGTGCGGGCTGCCTAAGATCATGGCGCTGGAACTCTACCGCCCGTTCGTGATCAGCCGCCTGGTTTCGTACAACTACGCCAGCAACGTCAAGGGAGCCAAGCGCATTATCGAGCGCGAGCGCCCGGAAGTCTGGGAAGTGCTGGAAGAAGTCATCCAGGAACGCCCGGTGCTGCTCAACCGCGCGCCGACGCTGCACCGCCTGGGGATTCAGGCGTTTGAGCCGCTGTTGGTCGAGGGCAAAGCGATCCAGATTCACCCGCTGGTGTGTTCGGCGTTTAACGCGGACTTCGACGGCGACCAGATGGCGGTCCACATCCCGCTGAGCGATAAGGCGGTCACGGAAGCGCGCGAACTGATGCTCAGCACGCGCAACCTGTTGAAGCCCGCCGACGGGTCGCCGGTGGTTGCGCCGTCAAAGGATATGGTGCTGGGCAACTACTACCTGACGATGGACCCGACCGCCGAGATCATCTGCAAGGATGACCGCGTGGAAGAGTTCCGCCGCTGGGAAGCGCTCAACGCGGGCGGCTTCCGCATTGCGGCGATCTACAATACTGCCGGGTCGCGGCAGGTCGAAATCCACGATCTTGACCGCAATAACGAGGTCACGATTCTGCTGGACGCGCGCCTGGAAGATGGCTCGCGGTACCGCGCGCTCGACCAGATGATCGACGGCCTGCTGGAAGGGCGTTTTGATGCCGCCGTGCATAACGCGGTCGAGATGCGCGACTATCGCCAGCGCCACCCGGACATGCCGCTGGCGATTGCCAACCTTGCCGAGCGCCAGTTAGTGACGGATATGGACGAGGTTGAATACCTCTACGGCCTGGACATCGTGGGCCTGCACACGCCGATCCTGCTCGGCAACTACTACGACGATCCGACCCGCGAACCCCCGCCGCAGCCGGAAATCTGCACGGTGGGGCGCGCGATCTTCAACCGACTGCTGCCGGATGACATGCGCTTTGTGCAGGAAACCCAGGATAAGAAGGGTTTGCAGAATCTTGTGGCGCGCGTTTACCAGCTCTTCGGACCGGAGATGACGACGGATGTCGTGGACGCGATCAAGAATATGGGCTTCCACTATGCGACGGTGTCCGGCACGACGATTGCGGTTTCTGACCTGACCGTGCCGGAAGAGCGCCAGGATATTCTGGACCACGCCCAGCGCACGGTGGATACGGCGCAGCGCGATTACCGTCGCGGCCTGCTGACCGAGGAAGAACGTTACCAGATCACGATTGATAGCTGGACACAGGCCAAGTCGGACCTGAAGGGCGTGATCAGCAATGCGCTGGACCCGTTCGGGCCGATTGCCGTCATGGCGATTTCCGGCTCCACGAAAGGTGGGTTTGGCCCGATCACGCAGTTGTCGGGGATGCGCGGCTTGATGGCGGACCCGTCCGGGCGTATCATCGACCTGCCGATCACGAGTCATTTCCGTATGGGCCTGACCGCGCTGGAATACTTCATCTCGACGCACGGCGCGCGTAAGGGTCTGGCGGATACCGCGCTGCGTACTGCGGACGCGGGGTACATGACTCGTCGTCTCGTGGATGTGGCGCAGGACGTGATTGTTAACCGCAATGACTGCGGTACAACTGTCGGCATGGAAATCCTGAATCCGGCGCACCCCAACAACCAGGATGCGCGCGGCGTACCCATGCCGGAATCCGACGTGGCGGGCCAGAACCTCTACGAGCGGATCGTGGGGCGTGCTGCGGCGCGCCCGGCGTATGACCCGGAAACCGGGGAAATGATCGTAGACCGCAACCAGATCATCGACGAGTCCATCGCCAACGCGCTCGAACGGGCGGTCGTGCCGAGTGTCAGCGTGCGCAGCCCGATGACGTGCTCGCTGGTACACGGCATTTGCGCGATGTGCTACGGGCGCGACCTGGGGCGCGGGGCGCTGGTCGAGATTGGCTCCGCCGTCGGCATCATTGCGGCGCAGTCCATCGGCGAGCCGGGGACCCAGCTCACCCTGCGTACCTTCCACACCGGCGGTGTGGCAACGGCGGGCACTGGCGACATCACCAGCGGTCTGCCGCGCGTGGAAGAGCTGTTCGAAGCACGCAAGAAGCCCAAAGGCGAAGCGGTGGTCGTGGATATCAGCGGCACGCTGCGCCTGCTGCGCAAGGAAGGCGTGCGCATCGCCCGCGTGATCGACAGCGAAGTACGCAACGAAGAACACGATATCCCGTTCGGTTGGACCGTGCTGGTAGAAGACGGCGCGACGGTCAAGCAAGGCCAGACGTTGATCGAGAATCCCGACGATGAGGGCGAGATCAAAGCGGGCCTGGCCGGTGAAGTCTACATCGAGGGGCACACGCTGTATATCCGCGCGGAGATCGAGGACGTGCGCGACTACGAAATCCCGCAGATCGCGCGTTTGCTCGATGAAATCACGGATGGGATGCACGTCAGCGCCGGGCAGCGGCTCACTGAAGGCCCGCTGAACCCGCACCGCATTCTGCGCATCCTGGGCCAGAGCGCCGCGCAGCACTACCTGCTGAGCGAAGTGCAGAAGGTGTATCGCAACCAGGGTGTGAACATCGCCGACAAGCACTTCGAGGTCGTGATCCGTAAGATGCTGAGCAAGGTGCAGATCACGCGCAGCGGCGACTCCGATCTGCTGCCCGGCGAGTTGATCGATAAGCTGGCGCTGCTGGAGATGAACGAGCGCTTGATGGCTGAAGGCAAAGAAGCGGCGGCAGCGATCCCGGTTTTGCTGGGTGTGACCAAAGCCGCGTTGACGACTGACAGCTTCCTCTCCGCGTCGAGCTTCCAGCACACGATCAAGGTGCTGGCGGGCGCGGCAATTGAAGGCAAGGTCGATAAGCTCTACGGGTTGAAGGAAAACGTCATCATCGGTAAGCTGATCCCGGCAGGGACCGGGTTCCATGCCTATCAGGACCGCGAACTGGCGATCCACGATGAACTGCTCGCCCGCCAGGCTGAGATGCGTGGGGACGACGACGAAGACGAAGAAGACGACGACGACGATCTCGACCTGGACCTCGAACTTGATGTGGAAGATGAGGAATTGGAAGACTTCGAGGAAGAGGAAGAAGACGAACTCGACCTGGTGGACGACGAAGAAGAAGAAGAAGACCTCGATCTCGAAGACGAGGAAGAAGAAGAGTTAGACGAATTCGAGGACGAGGAAGAATCGCTCGAAGTTGTCGCCGAAGAAGAAGACGCGATGGACCTGGAAGACTAGCGGTAAGCGATAAGCGGTAAGCTGTTAGCTAAAGCCAACGGGCGGACCTGTGAACCAAGCAGGCCCGCCCGTTTTGGGTTACTTCACGCGATGGTCCTCACCCTTCCGGCGGAGCCGGGTCACTCTCCGCGTGTGGATTAGCATGACCCACAAATGCTCCCATAGCTGTCAAGATAACGTGGTGATCGTCCTTCGCCCGGCGATCAAATCGCCGGGCTATAGACCTGCTGGACCGCAAAGCGGCCCGTCCGTCGCACGTTTAACCCCGTTTACGGGGGGTAGCCCGACGGTTTGACCGTCGGGAAGCGGTGACTTCTCCCTGTGGGTGAGGGTCCGGGGTGGGAGGTTTTACTGTTTGGGCGCGTTTTGCAGGGCGACGTAGGCCGGGCGCGGACGCCAGAACGAGTCGAGAATCCCGTAGCCCGACTGTGGGTGCGAGCGATCCACGTAGCCGGGAATCGTGGCGAAATTGAGATTCCACAGGATCATCGGGCCGACGTAATCGAGGTCCTGGGCGATGTGGAAGGCTTGCAGGATGTATTCGGCCTGCTGCCACTGCGAAATGAACCCGTAGAACGGCTGGTCGGCGGGATCAGGCGGGCGCTGGCCTTCGCCGTTGGTCAGCCCGTCGAAGGTCGCCCAGCCGAACTCCGTGCCCCACATTTGCGCGCCCGCGTGCCCGTTGCTGATCATGATCTGCCGGTAGTCTTCGAGCGTGTCCAGGTAGAAGAACTGCGGCTGATCGTCCCAGCCGCGCCCCGGATTGGCGCAGCAGCGCGCGGTGGCGGCGTTGCCCCAGCCGTAAGGATGCACGCCAACGGCGATATCGGCCCCGTAGTTTGCCAGCCCCGCGTTATACAACTGCTGCATCCAGGTGCGGTCATTGGTCGAAACCGGCGAGTCACCGGTGGGGGCGGGGGCGGCGGTGATGATCGTGATCGCGGGCGAGAAGGCGCGCACCGCGTTATAGGCCGGGGCAAAGTAGCGCATGTATTCGCCGCCGGTCAATGTGTGGCCGTACCATTCGCGCTGGAGATTTGGCTCGTTCCAGATTTGTACCGCGCTGACGTAGGGCGCGCCGTTCACGTCCACGCCGATCTGATCGAGCATCCCGCCGATGAAGTTGGCGAGCGCCTGCGGGTCCTGCGGCGGGCCATCTTCGCGCAGCACGCCGTCGGGACTGGGCGCGCGCGCCCAGCCGGGCGCTTTGGCGACGCTCAGCATCACCTTAAAGCCCTGGTCGTGGGCGCGCTGCACGTACTGGCGCAGCAGGTAGAAGGTGTCGGTATACTGCCCCGGCGCGGATTCCAGCAGCGCCCAGTTGTACTGGAACTTGATCCAGGTCAGGCCGAGCGCGCGGGTGTGGTTCAGCACGGCGTTGAAATCGTCGTTGTTGAGATACGGGTGAACCTGAATGCCCATTTGCGCGCTGATTAGCCCCGGCCCCGGCGTAGGACTCGGCCCGGCGGTGGGGATCGCGGTCGGGATGGGGGAAGCGGTCGGGCGCGTGGGCAGCGGCTCCGGCGTGACGTTCGGATCGATGATCGCGCCAAAGGGCACATCCGGCGGCGCGGTCGGCGACGGCGTGAGCGTGGGCAGCGGCGTGCCGGTCGGGATCGCGGTCGGCGCGGGGGTGTTGGTGTTGATCTGCGCGGCGAACGGCGCGGCGTCGTCCGGCGAGACGTAGGCGCGTGCCGGGCGGTCAGCGCCGCCCAGGTGCGCGAACGCGATCAACAGGCTGGCGGCGATCAGCGCCAGGAACAGGAATACGAGATGGTGTGTTTTGAGCATATCCCCAGTCTAGCACAGTCTCACGCGGTCGCC
This sequence comes from uncultured Anaerolineaceae bacterium, assembly GCA_964567525.1. Taxonomy (GTDB): domain Bacteria; phylum Chloroflexota; class Anaerolineae; order Aggregatilineales; family Aggregatilineaceae; genus CAYRNY01. The sequence goes on along the minus strand of CAZMNL010000189.1, from coordinate 792 downwards.
ACGCGGCACGTATGAGCGTTTAGTGAGAGTCGTGAGTTATCAGTTTACAGTGGTCAGTGATATGAACGCTGCATTCGGCGCACTGACCACTGACCACTGTCTACTATTGACTCCTCACAATACCCGGCCCGCGCTGATGCCGATGAACAGGAACACCAGCCCGGTCACGGTTTGCAGGGTGATGTTGGCGGTTGCCAGCAGCCACTGCGCCTCGCGCAGGAAACCGCCGGTATCGAAGATGAAGGTCGAGAAGGTGGTGAACGCGCCCATGAAGCCGCCCAACAGCACCAACCGCGCCTCTTCGCTGATCAACATCCGCTCGTCGGCGAGTGTCCAGACCAGCCCGAACAGGAAGCACCCCAGCACGTTGACGAACAGCGTGCCCCAGGGCAGATGACTCCCGGAGATACGCTGCACCAGCCCGCCCAACCCGTAACGGGCCAGCGTGCCCAGCGCCCCGGCGAACGCGATCAACATGATACGTTGCAGCATGATGAGAGACGATGTCCTTGTGCGTGTACAAAATCGCGGCCTGTGACGGTCACACAGGCCGTTGAGCATACCGCAGGGGGCTGCTTGACGCGAAAAAACATCACCGCAGAGGGCGCGGAGGACGCAGAGAGTACAAAGTAAAGAGAGCGTCTTTTCTCTGCGCGCTCTGTGTCCTCTGCGGTGAAACATCTTTTTATTCCTCGCCGCTCTCGTCGGGCAGATCGTCGTCGATCTCGTCCGCGTCGCCGTTGGGGTCCGGCGGGATGATGCGCGACTCGAACTTGACCACGCGATCCACGA
>CAZMNL010000188.1:0-6265 GCA_964567525.1 uncultured Anaerolineaceae bacterium | reverse complement strand
CGGGTACGATCACGGTGCAGGGCGTTGGCGACGGTTTGGCGACGGTCACGCTGTCGGTGACGGATAACGTCAACCCGGCGGTGACGACCGCGTTCACCGTGACGGTCAATGTTCAGAACACCCCCCCGCAGCTACAACCAGTAGGCGATCAGGCGTTGAATGCCGGCGAACAGATCAATGTCACAGTCAGCGCCTCTGATCCTGATGGTGACCCGATTGCGCTGGTGGCGACTTCGCAGAATCCCGGCGTGGTGACGGCGCAGGCGTTCGGAACAGATACGGTGCAGCTTCAGGGGATCGCGGAGGGTGTCGCGGCGGTTGACGTGACGGCGGACGATGCGAAGGGTGGCGTGGTGACAGTCACGTTCAATGTGACGGTATCCAGCGCACCCGGTGGCTTCGATCTGAACGCCTATCCGGTCGTGCCGGAGATGCCCCAGCCGATGATCCAATCGCTGCAACAATTGCACGGCAGCGGCGTGTCGAACTTCGGCGTACAGCCGGGCGCGTTCGTGCGGATTGGTGATGAGACGATGGACGGGCCGCACTTCATGGCTCCGTTCGCTGGCGACCAGTACAATCTGGGCGACAGCGGCGGTCTGCAAGGGACCATTGATTTCTTCGGCAGCACTTCGGTGCGGCGCGGCGATCCCAATGCGACCAGCTTGAATGTAGACAGTGTCGCTGCCGGGTCAGGGTATGGCATCGATGGTCTGTACAACACCGCGCCGGAAGGTGAACCGTGCGTTTTCGCGGGCGGCGGCACGCGCCTATCGTGTGAAATGCAGCTCTCCAAGCCCAGCATCACGCTGATCAGTTTCAGTGCGCCGAATGTGGTCTACATGCAACCGGAGCAGTTCCGCGCGGAACTGCAAGCGCTGGTGACCGATCTACTCAGCAACTACGGTACGATCCCGGTGCTGGCAACTATCCCGTCCGGTAATGGTGTCAGCGACGACCAACTGCTGCCCTACAACCAGGCGATTGTCGAAGTGGCTTCACAGTCGGGGATCGGCGGGTTGCCGCTGTGGAACTTGTGGAAAGCGATGAAAGATCGCGGCATCAGCGATCCGCAGAGCGTCGCGCCCGAAGGGGCCGGTATGCTGACGGAAAGCGCGCTGAACTACGGCTACAACGTCCGCAACCTGACCGGGCTTCGCACGCTGCGCAAGGTGCGCGAGTCGGTCGGCATTAACTAACACGGCCTGCCTGCGCTGCGTTTTGAGCGCGGGCAGGGTTAACCAAAATGCCCCTGTTCAGCAGTATGGACAGGGGCATTTTTGTGTTATGCTGGTCAGGTCGCCGAGTCAGTGGATTCGTCCGGGGTTGTGACGGGCACATTGGGCAAGGTTTCTTCGATGGTGCGCGTTAGCTTGATTGGTTTGATGGGCTGCGTGACATCCAGGTCGGACGGGGTGTCCATCCAGCCCGGCAGCAGTTGCCAGTATCCCGGCCCTTCTGTGTGGACTCTCAAGGTGAAGGGCAGCGGGCGAACTTCTAGTCTGGAAAGGTTGGTCTTGCGTCCGGATGCCGATGTGCGAAAGTAGTACAGCCGGAACACGTGTACACCATCTGTAGCGGCAAATGCCGGTTCTTCGGCGTGATTGCGCACGTATGCGCCGCCGCTGTGAATCAGGGCGACATCAAGCGTGGCGGCACTCAGTGCCAGCGACTCGGTGGGGAATATAAAACACGAGGGCTGGTCGTTGTTGGTCAGTTCTTGCCGCGAGCGGTATACCGGCAGCAGTTTTCCCTGTGCGACCAGTGGCAGGAAGCGCGCAGGGAACGAACCCGGTATCAGGGCGACATCGGTTTTTTCCGTCTTGCGCCATTCGCGCGCTTTGTGAAAGCCGCCCGCGCCCGTTTCAGTGACCTGGTAAATGCGGCCTTGTGCCCAGAACAGCGTGCCCTGTGGCAGGCGGGATGTTTCCACTTCTGGCAGGCTGTTGAGATATGCGTTGTCCATGATGCCCATCCCTTTTTTGATCTATCGGCGGCGCGTTTGTACCATTGATTGCATCTGGATGACACGCGGTCTATTTTTCTAACTTTACCACAACATTAACCTGATGAGGTAGTAACCAGCGGTGATATCAGGAATGCGGACGTTTATCGTAGGGACTATGCTGCTGCTTGGCGTGCTGATCTTAGCGGCGTGCCAGGGTGAAACACCCGGATCGGAAGATTATACGATCACCGTTGACGTGGACGGCGATTCGCTCGTGTACCGCTATAACAAGCGGATATCAGTCAGGCAGTTTTTGACCGAAGTCGGTATTACGCTCGGCGAAAATGACGAGGTTAACCCGCTGCTGCAAACTCAGGTGCGCGATAACATGCGCATTACGATCACGCGCGTCAGCATGTTCGAGGATTGCGACATTCAGGACCTGCCTTACGAAACCGTGCGCCAGCCGTCGCCGGGCTTGCAACCCGGCGAAGAAGTGCTGGGCCAGACCGGGGAAAACGGCGAGGTGCAGATCTGTTATCGCATCGTCGAGCGCGACGGTGTGCAGGCCAGCCGCACGAAGATCAGCGAGGTGGTTGTCAGAGATCCGCGCGATGAGATCATCTTCTACTACAGCGAGCCGCTGGATACCCTGATCCCGATTGACGGTATTCTGACCTACATTTCCGGCGGGCAGGCGTGGATTATCGAGGGCATCACCGCGAATCTCAATCCGCTGACCGAGGATGGTTTCCTGGATGGGCGTGTCTTTGACCTGTCCCCGGACGGGCAGCAGTTACTCTACACGCGCAGCACACCCGATCTTGATGATCCGGAGTTCACCAACGAACTATGGGCGATTTTGGATACCACAGCGGCCTTTCCGGAGCAGGTGCAGTTATTGCTTGACGATGTGCGTGTCGCACAGTGGATTCCCGGCGAGCGGTCCTACACGATGAGCTACTCCACCGCGCGCCCGCGTGATGAGGGTTCCGGCTGGTCGGCGTTTAACGATTTGCACATCGCCCCGATCAATCCCGAATCGGGGGCGCTGATCTCCAACCAGTTCGAAGAACTCATCGCGCCGAATGCGCTGGGCAGTTTTTCGCATTGGGGGCGGCGTTTCTTGTGGTCGCCGGATGGGCAGTATCTCGCGTGGTCGAATGCCGACAGCGTCGGGCTGGTGGACCTGGAAACCGGCGAGTTCGAAACGCTGCTGACGTTCCCCGAATACGCGCCGCTGCTGCGCCGTCCGGGGTCGCCGGTGTGGGTGACGACGCTGTCCTGGTCGGATACCGGGCACCTGGTCACGATTGTGCATGGTCCACCGTATGCCGACGAAGCGCTGGAAGACAGCATCGTTTTTGACATTGCCGTGATCGATGTCGAATCGGGGTTGGTGATCGATCCGCTGCTGGCGCAGGCGGGTATCTGGTCCTCACCAGCGTATTCGCCGCAGTTTACCGATGCGGCGGGCAATCCCGCGGCCCTGATCGCGTATTTCCAGGCTCGTGAGCCGCTGAACAGTCCCGGCACGGAATATGATCTGGTGATCGCGGACCGGGACGGCAGTAACGCGCAAGTGGTGTTCCCCGGCGCGAATCGTCCGGGGCTGCGCGCGCCCGACCCGGAAGACGGCATCGCGTGGAGTCCTGCTGCGCGGCAGATCGCGGTGATCTACCAGGGCAACCTGTGGATCGTTGACTTAAGAACCGAGCAGTCGTACCAGGTTACGAGCGACGGGCGCGCTTCGCGCCCGCGATGGTCACGCACACGATGACATACTTCAAACGGTGGTTACTCTGGTGGTTGTGTATCGTGCTGGTCCTGGGCAGCGCGGTAGGGGCGTGGGCGGCACAGCAGCAGCGCGCTGAGGCGGTGCGTGGTTGGCAAGATGCCACCACGACGCGCGATCTTGCTTACCGGCTGCCGCTGGCGGGCGTCAATGCCGAACTGACTCAGTACACGCCGGATGAACTGGAAGACGAACTCGACCGCATCGCGGCGGCGGGTTTTACCTGGGTGCGGCAGGTGTTTCTGTGGGCCGAAATCGAGCCGCAGCCGGGCGAATTTGACTGGTCCGCTTATGACGGGCTTGTCGGGGCAGTGGCGGCGCATCCCGCGCTGGAATTGGTCGCCGTGCTGGATGGCACGCCGGATTGGGCGCGCCACCGCTTAGCGCCGGATCATCCCTTCGCGCCCCCCGCCAGCGTGAGCGCCTATGGCGCGTTCGCCGCCGAACTCGCGGCGCGTTACGCGGACTCGATCCGCTACTACCAGGTTTGGGACGAGCCGAATATCAAGTCGCATTGGGGCAATCTCGATCCGCGCCCGGCACACTATGCCGCGATGCTGCGCGAAGCCTACACCGCGATCCACGCCGCAGACAGTGACGCGCACGTGATCGCTGCCGCGCTCGCGCCGACGGTGGAGCAGGGGCCGGATAACCTCAGCGATGTGCTGTACCTGCGCGCGCTGTATTTGCAGGGCGCGGGGGATTACTTTGACGCGGCGGCGGGCAAGCCCTACGGGTTCAACAGCGCCCCGTATGACCGGCGCGTGGACGAGGGCCTGCTGAACTTCTCGCGTCTGATCCTGCTGCGCGAGGAAATGGTCGCGCACGGGGACGGTGATAAAGCGCTGTGGGGTGGTAACTTCGGCTGGAACTATCTACCGGACGACTGGCCCGGCCCGCCGTCGCTGTGGGGATCGGTCACGGCGGCTCAGCAGGAACAGTACATCCGCGATTCCTTCGCACGCGCGCGCGCCGAGTGGCCCTGGTCCGGCGGCCTGATCGTGCAGCACTGGCAGCCGGACGCCCCCGCCGATGATCCGATCCAGGGCTTCGCATTGGCCCCGGTGATCGAGTCCTGGATAGCGAACGGTCCGGTGGTCGATCCGGCAGGCTTGATTCCGGGTCTACACCCGGCGCAAAATCCATTCACGGAGTATCAGGGCGATTGGCGCTTTAGCGCTCTGGGCGCGGATGCGGAGATTCCCGCGCCCGGCGTGGACGTGGACACCGTCGAGAATCGCATCACCGTGCAGTTTGAGGGTACGGCGTTTGCCGTGCTGGTGCGCCGCGATGATTATCTGGCGTACCTGTATGTAACGGTCGATGGGGAACCGGCCAACGCGCTGCCGCGCAACCGCGACGGCGACGCCTTCATTGTGCTCACCTCGTCGGAGCGCACCGCGACCACCGACCTGATCACAGTCGCCGAAGGGCTTACGCATGGCGTGCATACTGCCGAGATTGTGCATTTGCCGAGTCAGGGCGATGACCGCTGGCCCATCGCCGGGTTTGCGGTGGCCGTGCCGCCGGATACCACGCGCTACGACAACGCGCTGCGCGTTTGCGCGCTAATCGGTGGGCTGGCGCTGTTGGGCGTGGTCGTGATCGGGTGGCGGCTGCCCTGGCGCACACTTTCGCTGCCAGCGCCGCCGACTCTACGCCATGCGGCTAGCTGGGTGCTGAGCCTGTTCGCGGCGTTTGTCGTACTGCTCGGCAGCCTGCTTACCTGGAACGACGCGATCCCGGCGCTGCTGCGGCGCGACCAGCCCGCGCTGGCCGTGACGATCCTGACGGCGGGTATCGCGTCACTGTCGCCGGTGTTCGTCGTGACGCTGGCCGCGCTGCTGGTGCTGTTCGTGTTGATCTACAACCGTCCGCTGCTCGGCATCATGCTCGTGATCTTCTGGTCGGCGTTTTTCTCTCCACGCTGGACCTGCTGTTCAGCGCGTTCGCCACCGTGGAAGTCTACTTCGGTCTGACGGTCGCGGCGCTGGTGGTGCGCGGATTCGTGGCCTGGGCGCGCGGCTACCGCGAGTCCGGTACGGTGGTGCTCGATAGTCCGCCGCTGCGCTGCAATGTGCTGGATGGGCTGGTGTTGGCTTTTGCCGGGATCGCGCTGCTGTCGCTGAGTTGGGCGGAATTTCGTGGGCCAGCGGTGCGTAATCTGCGCGTTGTGATGCTGGAGCCGGTGGCGTTTTACTTTCTATTGCGGCTCATGCGCCTGGAACGCCGCGATTGGCTGTGGTTGGTCGAAACGCTGCTGTTCACCGGCGCGGCGATTGCGGCGGTCGTTCTGGTGCTATACCTGACCGGCGAAAACGTGGTGGACTCCGGTGACGGCGCGCGCCGCCTGATCAGCGTGTACGGCTCGCCGAACGGCGTCGGGCTGTACCTGGGGCGCTGCCTGCCGTTTGCGCTTGCTTACGTGCTGCTCGCGCCGCGCGGATCGTGGCGCTGGCTGTACGGCGCGCTCAGCGGTGTGATCATGCTGATCGCCGTGCTGCTCAGCCAGAGCCGGGGCG
>CAZMNL010000187.1:5118-6277 GCA_964567525.1 uncultured Anaerolineaceae bacterium | reverse complement strand
GTCTTTCCCCCTCTCCATTCGAATGGAGAGGGGGAGTCGAGGGCGCGACGTAGTCGCGGTCCGAGACGGGGGTGAGGCCAACGAGCAGGCGTTTCTCCGTCTTCAATTCTTAATCTGCATCAATGCGCCCCCGTTCTTGGGAAGGTTTGCAAACCCTCCCCTAAATTCACACCAGGACCGAGGGGGGTGAGGCTTACCCGATCGAGCCTTCCATCTGAAGCTGGATCAGGCGGTTCATCTCGATGCTGTATTCCATCGGCAGTTCTTTGGTCAGCGGTTCGAGGAAACCGTTGACGATCATCGCGTTGGCTTCGTCCTCGCCCAGGCCGCGCGATTGCAGGTAAAAGAGCTGCTCATCGCCGATCTTGGTCACCGTCGCTTCGTGCCCGACCGTGACTTCCGGGTTCTCGATCTCGATGTACGGGTAAGTGTCGGACTCGCTGATCTCGTCCAGCAGCAGCGCGTCACACACCACCGTGCTCTTGACGTTGTGCGCGTCCGGGTAGACCTTCAGCAGGCCGCGATAGCTGCTGATGCCGCCGTCCTTGCAGATCGACTTGCTGATGATCTGGCTCGACGTGTTGGGCGCGATGTGTACGGCCTTGCCGCCCGCGTCCTGCGTCTGGTTGCGGCCCGCGAACGCAATCGAGAGAATTTCGCCGTGCGCGCCCGGTTCCATCAGGTACACCGACGGGTACTTCATCGTGACCTTGCTGCCCAGGTTGGCGTCCACCCATTCGTGACTCGCGTCACCGTAGACCAGTGCGCGCTGTGTCACGAGATTGTAGACGTTATCCGACCAGTTCTGAATCGTGGAATAGCGCGAGCGTGCGCCACGTTTGACCACGATCTCGATCACGCCGCTGTGCAGGCTGTCCTCGGTGTACGTCGGGGCCGTACAGCCCTCGACATAGTGCAGGTACGCGCCCTCGTCCACGATGATCAGCGTGCGCTCGAACTGGCCGATGGCCGCCGTGTTCAGGCGGAAGTAGGCTTGCAGCGGCATCTCGATCTTGACGCCCGGCGGGACGTAGATGAACGAGCCACCGGACCAGACCGCCGCGTTCAGCGCCGCGTACTTGTTATCGTGCGCGGGGACCACCGAGCCGAAGTACTCGCGGAACAGCATGCGGAAGATGTTGACGCCGGTGTCGTCGGC
>CAZMNL010000187.1:0-5108 GCA_964567525.1 uncultured Anaerolineaceae bacterium | reverse complement strand
TCTTCGTGTTCCTGCAAGCCGTGTTCGATGCTCTTGAAGATCACGCCCTGGTTTTCCAGTTCCTTCTTGATCTGGTGGTAGACCATTTCCGAGTCGTACTGCGCGCCCGCCCCGGCCAGGAATTTCTGTTCGGCTTCGGGGATGCCCAGGCGGTCAAACGTGCGCTTGATGTCGTCCGGCACATCGTCCCAGGAGCGCGCTTCCTGGTTGGCGGGCTTGACGAAGAAGTAGATATCCTCTTCGCGGAACCCGGACAGGTCCGGCCCCCAGGTGGGGACGGGCTTGCTCTGGTAGATTTCGAGCGCCTTCAAACGCTGCGCGCGCATCCATTCCGGCTCGTTTTTCATCTCGCTGATCTGGCCGACGATCTCAGCATCCAGCCCTTTACGCGCGCGGAAGACGTAGGAGTCGGGATCGTGGAAACCGTATTGTTCGTTGTACTGCTCACGTATACCTTGCAGTTTTTCGGCATCATTGGCGGTAGCCATGGTGTAAGCTCCTTGAAACTAAGCGATAAGCTGTAAGCTGTAAGCTATAAGCGATAAGCTAAGAGCAAAAGACGGGCATGGATGGCCGCTTTTGGCGATCAACTGTAAGCCCAGCAGTACGCTGCCCTTGATCCTGTTTTTAGGCTACGCCAAGAAAATAATTACCCCATCCCCCACAACCCCTTCCCTCAGGGAAGGGGAGCAAAGGCCAACTCATTTGGGTGATTTATTTCCTGGATCAGCCTTAGCTTACAGCTAAAAGCTTATCGCTTATCGCTTGTCTGCTACTGCTCGTTCTTCTCGCGCAGCCAGTCGTAACCCTGCTCTTCGAGGTGCAGCGCCAGGTCCGGGCCGCCGCTCTCAACGATCTTACCGTCCATCATGATGTGGACGTATTCCGGCTGAATGTGGTTGAGGATGCGCTGGTAGTGCGTGATCACCAGCACGCCCAGGTCCATGTCGGCCTGCAACTGCTGCGCGCCTTCCGAGACGATGCGCAGCGCGTCAATATCCAGGCCTGAGTCCGTCTCGTCCATGACCGCGATCTTGGGTTCAAGCACCGCCATCTGCAAAATCTCCGCGCGCTTTTTCTCGCCGCCGGAGAACCCGTCGTTGAGATAGCGGCCCGCGAAGCTGTGGTCCATGTGCAGCATGTCCATTTTTTCGATCATCAGGCGGCGGAATTCCGGGATCGAGATCCCCTTGTCTTCGGGATTCGCGTCCTTGCGCCGCGCGTTGATCGCGTTGCGCAGGAAGTTGGCGACCGTCACGCCGGGGATCGCCACCGGGTACTGGAACGCCAGGAACAGGCCGGCGCGGCTGCGCTCATCGGGTTCCATCTCCAGGATATCTTCGCCGTCAAAAATGATCTGCCCGGCGGTGATTTCATAGGCCGGGTGGCCCATAATGGTGTTCGAAAGCGTGCTCTTGCCGGAGCCGTTCGGCCCCATCAGAGCGTGGATTTCGCCCTGCTTGACGACAAGATCAACACCTTTGAGAATTGGCTGTTCGTCTACACTGACGTGCAGGTTACGGATTTCGAGTGCAGCGCCCATCTTTCTCCTCGCTGTGGTTCGCTTCAAATGCGGTTACTGAGTGTCCATGACTGCCCAAAGGCGTATAGACTATCGCGCAGTCAAGGGGTGATTGTCCCTCAAATGAGAATCATTTGCAATAGTTATGTTGCTATTATAACAATCGTGCGCCACATGCCCAATATCGCAGAAGAATATCTAAGAAATTACTTATACGAGGTCCCGGCAAGCGCTGGTGATTAGCGCGCGGCTGCTTTATACTCTGGGCAATTGCGAACGATTTGCGATCTATCGCCGTGCGTGCCCCTTCACGCGCGCAGGCGCGATATACCAACCGAGGAGTTTACCCGATGAGTGATGAAAATCCGAACACCGATCCGTCTGTGGACGAAAAGCGCGAGATCGTGCGCGAAGCCCTGCGCGCGGTGATCGATCCCGAAATCGGCCTGAACATCATCCAACTGGGGTTGGTCCGCGATATCCAGATCGAAGACGATAAGCAGCACATCGTCATGATCCTGACCACGCCTTTCTGCCCCTACGCGCCGCAAATGCTCGAAGCCGCGCGCCAGAAAGGGCAGGAGGCGCTGGGCGTGCCCACCACGATTGAGGTCGGCATGGAAATCTGGGACCCGTCGATGGCCGAAGACGGCATTCTCGACGACTGGGGCCTGTTCTAAACCGGTAAGCGCCCGGTTGAATGCCCGTTAGCCTGTTTTCGTCTGTGTCCCCCGCCACGAGCATCACCGGGCGCTGCGGTTCCCGTGCAGCGCCCGGCGCATATAGTACCCAGGTAATATGACGCCTATAAGTACACTTGTTCGCGTATTGTAAAGGATTCGCTGGCCTGCCCGTTAAGTGTTGATTTATCACTTATTATTGTCTATACTGAATAAAATCGGGCGATACGGCGGATGGCATCATGGCACTTCCAGAACAGAAGGACATACCACCAATGGGTTCTGAGCCTCGCCAGTACCGTTACGGCCTTTCGACCGACTTGTTCGTGAGCCGGAAGGACAGCGATCATACGCTGGTATTGGGAGGCATGGGGCAGGACGAGCAGCGCTGGGTGCATACCATCACCCGCCGGGCCGCACAGGTTTTGTGGTTCAAGCTGACTGAACTGTTATACCCCGAAAAGGCCCCGATGGTCACCGGGCTGGCCTCTACCGCACCGCTGACTCCGTTTCCGGCGGGTGAATTGACCACGCACATTGAAGTTGTCAAGGCTGAGGCGGCGTACACCTTAGTAGGCCGCGTGGAGCGCACGCGGTGGTTAGTGCAGTTGAACGAGATCGAGGTGAGGCGCTTGTGGGCCGCGCTCGATCTGGCGCTCTACCCGGTTGGTTGGGAAGGGCGGGAGACGAAATCAACCAAGCTGCTGTGAGGCAGTGTTCCGGGGTCGATCTCTACAAGCTCTTATCCTGAGTTTTGTGGCATTATTATGTTGTACCGGCAGCGCCCGATCATCAATCGGGCGCTGCCGTATTTTTTAGCAGGCAGAGACTCCCCACTTCCTGTATAATCACGGTCCGGTCGGTTCAAAGGTGCGCGCGCACGTTGTCGCGGCACATGCGTGGGGGGATTCGGGAGTCTGGAATGATCCGAGCTTTAAACCGCTTTGTCTATGCTGTGGTGCGGCGCGTTGACCTGTGCATCTGGGCGCTGCGCCAGCGTAGAGGTATCGGGCCGGTGACGCTGGTATCCTACATCGGGCACGGCACACACGAGCGCGTATTCGTCACCGGGCGCGCGCTGGCCGATATCCGCGTCCGGCCCGCCCAGCCCGGCGATTCCACCTGGCGCAACCTGGTGAACATGTTCTACCGCTTCCACACGCACGAACTGCCGCACGTGCGCGTGCGGGCGCGTTTTCGCGGTCTGGAACAGGTCGTCATCACCGATCATGAGGGGCATTTCGATATCTACTTCGACCTGCCCGAACCGCTGCCCGCCGATATCGCGTGGCACGAGGTCGCGCTGGACCTGCCCGACTACGCCGACCATCCGGGCGCGCGCACCACCGCGCGGGTGCTGGTCCCGCCCGCGAACGCCCAGTTCGGCGTGATCAGCGACCTGGACGACACCGTGATCATGACCGACATCAGCAACAAGCTGAACATGATGATCACGACCTTCACCAACAACGTGCATACCCGCACGACCGCGCCGGGCGTGCCGGCTTTTTTTCACGCGTTGCAGGCGGGCAACAGCCCCACCCACAACCCGATCTTCTATGTCTCAACCGCGCCCTGGAACCTGTTCGACATGCTGCAAGACTTCTTCGCCCTGAGTGGCATCCCCACCGGCCCGATGTTCATGATTAACCTGGGGCTGACCCCCAAACAGTTCTTACGCCCCTCTGGGCGCGTGCATAAAGTCAGCCACAGCAGCGCGCTGCTGGATACCTACCCCGATCTGCCGTTCATTTTGATCGGGGACAGTGGCGAACATGACCCCGCTATCTACCTTGATGTGCTGCGCCGCTATCCGGGGCGTATTCTGGCGATGTATGTTCACGCCGTCAGGCCCAGGCACGTCAAAGCCCTGAATGCGCTCGTCGAAGAAGCGCGCGATCTTGGTGTGGACCTGCTGCTGATCAATGATATGCGCGCTGCCGCGCAGCACGCCGCCGCGCATGGTTGGATTGCGCCGGAAGCTGTCGCGGCGGTCGAGGCTGAAGTTGAAACCGAGGCCGAGGTGCAGCGACAGGCCCAGCGCGCACCGTAACACACAGGATAAAACATCGTGGAATTTTCATGGATTCTCGCGGCTGCCGCGCTGTATGTCGGCCTGGTCAAGGGTGGGTTTGGTCCGGTGCCGGCGGCACTGCTGGTCCCGCTGCTGAGCACGCGAATGCCGGTCACCGACGCGGTCGCGCTGACGCTGCCGCTGCTGATCGTCGGGGACTGGATCGCGCTGGTGGTCTACTGGCGCAAGTGGGATACCGGCGCGCTGCGGCTGACGATCCTGGCGGGCATCGCCGGGGTGCTGTTGGGCGCGCTGCTGCTCTCCACGCTGCCGGATATCGCGCTGCGGCGGCTGCTGGGCACGATCACGCTGCTGATCGTAGTCTACAAAATCGGCGGGGACGCGATCACGTCGCTGCGTTATACGCCGCGCGACTGGCACGGCTGGCTGGCGGGCTGGGGATCGGGTTTTATGTCGGCGCTGGCGAATGTGGGCGCGCCGCCGATCACGGCGTATTTGCTGCTGCAACGCGCCCGGCCCATTCCCTTTATTGCGACCACTGTCGCGTTTTTTGCCATCATGAACACGATCAAGCTGCCGCTGTTCCTGGCGGGCGGGATTCTCAAGGTGGGCAATATCACCACCATGTTGTGGGCCTTGCCGCTGATCCCGCTGGGCGTGTGGTTCGGCAAGCAGTTCGTGGAGCGCATCGACGCGCGTAAATTCGAATGGCTCATGCTGGTGCTGCTGGTCTGGGTGGGTGTCTCGCTGCTGGTGGCGTGAGGCGAGCCGCCGCGTTACGTGTAAAGCGGGTGAGCTTACTAAGTGGGCGTCTTGAAACAACACCGCAGTTTGAAACACTCTCTACCTTTGCAGATTTCCAGATTCACCT
>CAZMNL010000186.1:0-6293 GCA_964567525.1 uncultured Anaerolineaceae bacterium | reverse complement strand
GGAGATGTGTCGGTTCGTGTCGAGTCGTCGCATGTCAGTTGCCCTCGTGTGGATCGGTACCCCGACGGCGTCGGGACAGTCCAAGCAGCAGCGCGCCGATGGCCAGACCCACGGGCGCGGCGCCGCTGTTCGTGCGGCCGGCGACGGTGATCAAAGCCGTGATCGCGTTCAACGGCAGCACGGTCTGGCTGCCGGGCATCTGCGCGATGATATCCGCGACAAGCGCCAACATTGCACCCAACAGGATCGACGCCGGGACCAGCACGCGGTGATCCGCCGTGTTGAACAGGCTGCGACACAGGTGCGGCACAGCGATCCCCAGGAACCCAATCGGGCCGCAGAATGCCGTGACCGTACCGGCCAGCAGCGCCGCGCTGAGGATGATCCAGCGCCGCGCGCGTGCCACGTTAAGCCCCATCGTGCGCGCGTAAGTCTCGCCCAGCAGCAGCGCGTTGAGCGACTTCGACAGCACGAACGCGATCCCCAGGGACACCAGGATCACCGGGACGAGTATGTGCATCTGGCTCCAGGTAACACCACCAAAACTGCCAAAGGTCCAGTTGACATACACCTGGATACGCTCGGCAATGCTGAAGTACAGCAGCAGGCTGACCAACGCACTGACGGCATAACCAACCATCAGGCCCATGATCAGCAGCGTCATGGTGCTGCGCACACGCTGCGCAACGAGCAGCATCAACCCCAGCACTAAGCCCGATCCGAGGCTGGCAGCGGCAACCAGGCCGAAATTACCCGCCAACCCTAATCCCGCCAGCATTGTCGCCGCTGCTGTGCCCGTCAGCCCGACGGAAAGCACAATCAACGCTACCCCCAGACTGGCCCCGGAATTGATGCCGAGTACAAACGGGTCTGCCAGCGGGTTACGGAAGAGCGTTTGCATTTCCAGCCCGGCGACCGCCAGCGCCGCGCCCGCCAGCGCCGCCGTAATCGCCTTGGGCAGCCGAAAATCCATCACAATGATCGCCCAGGTGCGGCGCTGCGGCTCCTGCCCGACCAGGATTTTGAGGATATCGCGCAGTGGGATATCCACCGAACCGAGTGTCAGACTCAGCATGAACACCGCGATCAAACCCGCCAGCAGCCCCACCAGCGCCACACTGCGTAATCCCAGGCGCGGCCAGGCCACCTCTACGGGCCGGGGTTCAGTCGCGTGCTGCCGGGGAATCGGTTTAAACGTTGTTTCGACCATTTGCGCTCAATTCTGAAACCGGGCGGCGGACCGCACGCCCGCCGCCGGTTTACGGTCGTCCTTGCAGCGTGGCTACTGAAGCTGCCGGTAATACACAAATTCGTGGTCGGGCAGCAGGTCGGGATGGAAGATTGCGATCAGGTCCGCCAGCACAAGATGCGGGTTTGCCACGCCGCCTTCCCAGAAATCGTTGCCGCCGGATTCATTCAGCGCGAGGTTGTTGCTCCACACATGACCGTTTTCGAATGCGGCGAAGTTGGCGAAGCGTTCGTCTTCGGCCAGCGCGTCATCCAGGCTGAACCAGAACCCGCCCGCGTTCACCCACATATCCGCGTCGGCGGCCCGTTCAAAGACGGTTTCGAAGTCCAGGAACAGGCTGCTGGTCGATTCGTCCTCGGACCACAGGTAGTCGGCCCCGGCATCCGCCAGCATGTTTGCCATGAAGCTGTCACCACCGGGCAGATACCACGTGCCATCCCAGGGGGTATTGGCGAACACGGTGGGCTTATCTTCAAGGTCAGCGGCCAGCGCGGACAGGCCGTTATATTGCCCGGCGATATCGTCAAACAGTTGCTCGCCTTCAGCCTCAAGATTGTAAAATAGCGCGATGAACTTGAGCCATTCCACGCGCCCTAAGGGAGTCGTCTCCAAAAACTCGGCGTTGAGCACAACCGGCAGCCCGGCATCCATCAGAAACGGGTAAGCGTCGTAGTCCGGGAACCCCGTCCCATACGCCATGATCAGGCTGGGATCGAGATCGAGCGCGATTTCGACATTCACCTGTGCCTCAGTGCCGATCACGGTCAGGTTGCCCGCGCTGTACTTCTCGCGCACGGCCTGCGTGGTCACAAAGTCCGCCGAGTCCACGCCCACCAGGTGATCGAGCAAGCCCAGTTCCACCACAAACGGCAGATACGTCGTGGACATTGTCACCAGCGAAGTACGCGGCACCTCGATCACGGTCGCGCCGTCCACATCTTCAGGGTGGGGCGTGCCGCACTGCACCAGCACGTACTGCACCGGTTCGGCCCCGGCCCAGGGCTGCGCCACCGTTACCACCTTGTAGTGATTGAAGTATTCAACCGACAGGCCCTTACTCGCCTGTAGCGTGGCTTTTTCCGGGAAGTAATCGACACCGGGATCGTAATTTTCGATACAGCCTTCAGTGATGTTCGCTTCGGGTCCCTGGGCAGAGGCAACAGGCACCAGGGCCAGCACCAGACTCAGACACAACGCGCTAAACAAAGTCAAACGCCATTTCATCGTAAACATATCCTCATCGTGAGCAGTTCACCAAAAAAAACGCCCCATCGCGGTGGATCGGGCGTGTACAGACTTCTCTACGGTCTGCGGACAAAAAAAGCCCGACTTCAACGAAGCCGGGCCGAAAGAACCGCAGAACCCCTGAACCAGTGCGTAAACGCTACGCCGTGCTCATGGAGATTTCGCCGTACCTTCACCTCCCTCCTCGAGATGATGAAAGCGAGTAAAGGCGGGCGACCTGACTCCCCAATACATGCGTTCACGCTGCGTATATCGGGTTACAGTTGCGGGACAGTGCTGGACTCCCGGTCGTGAAGACCGGCCACCAGCTTCGCCATTGCTGCTCTGCCATCCGGGGCAAGGAGCACCTTTACTGCAACGATCTATTAAATTGGTAAGCACGCGCCGTCTTGTGCAGATCGCCGCTCTATCAGGCAGATTACCACGAATAAACCGGGCTGTCCAGTGCCACCCGTCATGAGGTAGCGATAAGCTTTAAGCGATTAGCAAAAAGCAGGCGGCGGCGGTGTGCGGTGATATCGGACGTGTGCGGCTCGCGCGAACCTTTGGTTCGGTTCGCCGACGGTTCAAACCTGTCGGCTAGATAGCCTGAAACCCACTGAAGGGGGCCAGGCTCAGAGCGTCGCTATCAGGTTTTGCGCGCACCCCGTCATGACACATTGGACGCAAATCAGGTGCAACTGGTGCATACGGGGGCTTCGACCGCCGGGGGAGAATCGGGCGTTACCAGTTCGTAAGTCGGCGGCATCTGCATGATAAACGGGCAGTGCGTTTTACTGCCGCAGGCGTTGCACGCGGTCGCAGTGTGGACCGGTCGCAGTTTGCCCTTGCGCACCCAGTAATCGATCATGCCGTCCAGCATTCCGGGCGCGATATCCAGTTCGCGCGCTAGTTGGTTGAGCGTGCATGGCGCGTCGGCGTTTTCAAAAGCCGTGAGTACAGAACGCAGCATTGAAGACATAGATTCCTCACAATCCAATCAAGCCAGGCCGAGCAGCAGCCCGCCCTGGTAAACCACGACCGCCGCCAGCCACGCGATCACCAGCGTATATACGATCTGGTACAGCATCCAGCGCGTGCCGAATTCCTGGCGCATGGCGGCAATCGTCGCCATACAGGGCACATACAGCAGTACGAACACATTGAAAGCAACCGCCGCCAGTTTGCCCCTGGTATCCGAACCGGCGGCACGATTGAACGCCGCCGTCAACGCGCCTTCAAGTTCGGTGGTGTCGTCGTCTTCATCTGTCCCCAGCCAATTCATGGCAGGGATGGAGACGGTGGGCAGCAGGTTCAGCGTGCGAGGGATGATGTTCACCGTTTCCTGCGCGGCGATCACCAGCGTTTCCCCGGCAGTGACCACGATCTCACGCACATCGTCCAGCACGGTAGGCTCAGCGGCATCAGCGCCGGGGGGATCCGCTGCATCCTGTGGGTTGGCTTCTTCGATGTAAATCTGGTTCATGGTGCTGATCACGACCTCTTTAGCGACAAAGCCGGTCAGCAGCGAACCGGTCGCTTCCCAGCTATCGAAGCCTGCCGGGGCGAAGATCGGCGCAGCCGTGCGACTCACCGCCCCAAAGACGCTGTCTTCAGCGCGCACCTCGGAAAAACCGCCCTTACCGCGCCCGTCAGGCAGCGCGATCAGCAGCCAGATCACCATCGAACTCACCAGGATGATCGTTGCCGCGTGTTCGAGGAAATGCTCCGTGCGGTGCCAGACCTGCCGCAAAACATTTTTCCAATCGGGCACGCGGTACGGCGGCATTTCCAGCACAAACGGCTGCTGGGGTTCATTACGAAAGGCGGTGCGTTTGAGCAGCCACCCCGTCAGCAGCGCGACGCCGATACCGGTCAGGTACATGCCAAACACCAGGTTGCCGGAGTTCGCGCCGAAGAACGCCGCGCCGAAGATCACGTAGACCGGCAGCCGCGCGCCGCAGCTCATGAACGACACCAGGAACCCGGTCAGCTTGCGGTCGGATTCGTTTTCCAGCGTGCGCGTTGCATACACCGCCGGGACATTGCATCCGAAGCCGACCACCAGCGGTAGAAAGCTCTTGCCGTGCAGCCCAATGCGCCGCATCACGCCGTCCATCACAAACGCAGATCGCGCCATGTAGCCGGTATCTTCCAGCACAGCCACCGCCAGGTAGAGCGTCATCATCACCGGCACGAACACCAGCACACCGCCCACCCCCGTGATCAAGCCATCGACCAGCAGCGACTCGAACCATGTGCCGTCGAGCGCCATCACCCCCAGCAGCGCCACGACCCAACGCGACAGCGGCCCGCCGAACACGCCATCGATCCAGTCCACAAACGGGGCGCTGACATTCGCCGTGAACTGGAACACGATCCACATCAGCAGCAGGAAGATCGGTACCCCCCACACCGGGTGTGCGATCACACGATCCACGCGGTCAGAGAAAGTGTCGTGGCCCTGATGCGCGCGTGTGACCGCGCCGTTCAGGATGCGCGCGATGAACTGGTAGCGATAGTCGGTGATCAGCGTTTCGGCATCGTCGCCGGTTTGTTCTGCAATGCGCGCAACAGATGCGTCCGCCGCCGCAATCAATGCATGATAACCGGCCCCTTCCAGGCGCGCGCGCAGGTCGTCGTCGTGTTCCAGCAGTTTGATCGCCAGCCAGCGCGGGCGAAACTGGTAAGTCAGGATCGGGTCCGCCGTGACCTGGGCTTGCAGCAGGGCGATCTCAGCCTCGATGACCGGGCCGTACTCCATTTGCAGCGGTACGGCGTGCGGCTCGCTCGCGGTGCAGTCCGCGATGATCTGCTTGAGATCGTCAATGCCAGCGCTGCGGTTGCCGACCGTCTCCACCACCGGGACTCCGCCCAACCGTGCGGACAGGGTATGCAGGTCGAAGTCCAGGCCGCGTTTGCGGGCCGTGTCGGCCATGTTCAGCGCCAGCACCAGCGGCACTTCCAGTTCGAGCAACTGCATCACCAGGTACAGGTTGCGTTCCAGGTTGGCAGCATCCACGACCGCCACCACCAGGCGCGGCTTTTCGTTGACCAGAAAATCACGGGTGATGATCTCTTCGGCGGAATAAGCGTTGAGGCTGTAGGTTCCGGGCAGGTCCACCACGGTGATCGGGCGTCCTGCGATTTTGGCAGTGCCTTCTTTGCGTTCGACGGTTTTACCGGGCCAGTTGCCGACGTGCTGCTGTGCCCCGGTGAGCGCATTAAACAGGGTGCTTTTACCTACATTGGGATTACCCGCCAGCGCGATCATGGGAGACGTTGACAACAGTGGTGCGCTAAAGGCCACGATGATTATGCCTCCGGCGATTGAACGCGAATTTTTTGCGCCATGCCACGCCCGATGGCAAGCCGCGTATCCTGCTGCACGGCGAGCAGCAGCGGCCCCGCAAAGTGATTCTGTACCACGCGGATGCGGCTTCCCACCGTCAGACCCAGGTCAGCAAGGCGCTTGCGCAGACGCCTGCCCCCCTCAATCGACGCCAGTTCTACCGTCTGCCCGGCAGGTATGGTGTTGAGTGTTGTGGTGGTTGATGTGGAGCGCGATGATTCGGTAAGCATAGCTGGCCTCTGTGAATGCCTGAATGTAATTTGCTCTCAGTTGCGAACTATTCTCAATTATCAGGAGGATTTTGTCAAACAGGCAGTGAGGGGTTTCATGCTGTACCGGGCGGATCGTCACTACTTAGTCACACTCTGTAGTAGTTAGTAGCTAAACCACTATCCCTCTGGATCGATCTCATTAAAATGGGTGTGGCTATTTTACGTTTGAGCCATAATCGATGACTGTTTCACTGAA
>CAZMNL010000185.1:0-6297 GCA_964567525.1 uncultured Anaerolineaceae bacterium | reverse complement strand
CATTTGCACCCGATCTATACTTGAGCCTTCCAAAATGCAAAGTAGCCACACCCCTGTCAAAGGGACCGCGAAGGGCTGTGCTCAGGCCGGTTTGTCAGGCGGTTTCAGTTTCCACCACCGAGGTATACACATCGAACTGCGGCGGGGTTTCCAGGTGTTTCTTGACCGCGCACAGTTCCGCTGCACGGATCACGGCATCCTTATACTTATCCGGGAAATCCTCGGGGACCTGGATATCCAACTCCACCTTTTCAATCATACGCGTGAAGGGGTTGGAGTGCATCCGCTGCACGATCTTGATATTATCGGTCGGCAGGCCGCGCTGCTTGCAGAAACTCAACACGTAGATACCCGCGCACGTCCCAATCGAGGCCAGAAACAGCCCGAAGGGAGCCGGGGCCGAACCATCCTGGTTAGTTTCAATGACCAGATCGCCCATTACGGCGTCAACCTGCAACCCACCGGGGAAAACGATTTCCATTTCCATAGTGACTACCATCCCTTGTGTGACTGATTTCACGATTTTGCTGAGTTACGTGGGTTTAGATGCACATTGGCGGCAAAAGACTCATACGCTTCAATCGGCGATGATTGAATCTCAGTGCGGGATTGTGGCTTCGGACGTGTACTTAAACCATGCCCGGTGGTCAGCTATTTCCGCACGTGGGCAGGACATAGGTTTGACAAGCGCGCGTGAATAGGCGACAATTTTCACGCAGTAGGGGCCTGATAGACGACCTGCGTCAATTTAGTTATGTTTCGTTGTGGAGTCGCACCATGATCAAAGATGTTTTAAAAGATGCCGAAGACCGGATGAAAAGCACCCTGTCGGTGTTGGAAGATGATCTGCGCGGGATGCGCACCGGGCGCGCTTCAACCGCGCTGGTGGAACGGTTGAGCGTGGATTACTACGGCACGGAAACTCCGCTGCTGCATATGGCAACGATCAGTGTTCCGGAGCCACAAACCATCATGATCCGGCCTTTTGATAAGGGATCGTTGAAGACCATTGAAAAAGCGATCCAGGCTTCTGAGTTGGGGTTGACACCCAACAATGATGGCACCGTGATCCGGCTGAACATCCCCCCGCTGACCCAGGAACGCCGTATGGAACTGCAAAAACTGGTCGGCAAGCGCGTTGAAGAAGCCAGAATCGCCGTGCGCAACATCCGCCGCAGCGCCAATGATGATTTGCGCGAGTTCGAGAAGGAAAAGATGATCTCGGAAGACGAGCAAAAACGCGGCGAAGAAGAAGTGCAAAAACTGACCGACAGATACGTCGAAAAGATCGAAGACGCGGGTAAACGTAAAGAACAAGAAATCATGGAAGTTTAGGCTGTCCGCCCTTAATCCGTCCGACAAGCGGGGTCCGAGATCGGATAGGACAGTTGTGGAGCAAAAACCTATATGGCTGATGAGGCGTTAAACCTGCCTGAGCACGTACCGTACCACCTGGCCGTGATCATGGATGGGAATGGGCGTTGGGCCAAGTCGCGCGGGTTACCCCGCGTGGCTGGACATCGTGCCGGGGTGGAAAACTTGCGGCGCGTGCTGCGCTCGTGCAGCGAGTTCGGGATTCGCATCCTGACCATTTATGCGTTTTCTACCGAAAACTGGGGCCGCCCGCCCGCCGAAGTGCGGGGATTGATGAATATCCTCGAAACGGTGATCGACCGCGAACTGAAGCAGCTCCACGCCAACGGGGTGCAGCTACGTCATATTGGCGAGCTTGACGGCCTGTCGGAAAGCCTGCAAGCCAAAGTGCGCGATGCGATTGCCATAACGCGCAACAATGATCAGCTAGTGCTGAATGTTGCGTTCAATTACGGCGGGCGGCAGGATTTGCTCCAGGCATTCCGGCGCATTATGCGTGAGGGCATCCCGCCCGAACAGGTAGACGAAACGCTGATCGACTATTACCTCTACACCGCAGGCCAGCCCGATCCTGACCTGATTGTGCGTACAGCGGGCGAAATGCGGTTGAGTAATTTCATGCTTTGGCAGGCTTCGTATGCGGAATACTACGCCACGCCGGTATTCTGGCCGGACTTCGACCGCGACGAGTTATACAAAGCTATCCAGCACTTCGCCCACCGCGAACGCCGGTTCGGACTGGTGCCGCAGGCGGGGGAGGCGGTGCAGCCGTCGTGAGAGATAACCCGTCACCATGTTAAGAACCCGATTCTTTACCGCTTTGCTCGCCTTTCCGGTTCTGATGTCGATCATCGTCATCGGGGAGTGGTTATTTGCCGGGTTCCTCGCTCTGGTGCTGCTCGTCGCCGGGTGGGAATATGTCCACCTGCTGCGTAAGTCCGCGTACCATCCCCCGCAATGGTTGGTGTGGGCACTGACGGTGCTGCCGCTGGCGGTGATATGGTTCGATCATGAGAACTGGCGCGCACCGGGTATGATCCTGCTGCTGATTGCCGGAATTGCATATGCTACCTGGCGTTTGGAAGCCCACGACCCGCAGCCGATTACCGATCTCGCGCTGGCCGTTTTCGGCGGAGCCTATGTAGGCTGGTTGGGCAGTACGCTGTTGGCAGTGCGCCAGATGGACGACGGCGCTTTTTTCGCCATCCTGATTTACGGGTTGGTTGCCCTGACCGATACGGCGGCGTATTTCGTGGGGCGGAAGATTGGCAAGCACAAGATGGCCCCGGCGGTCAGCCCCAAAAAGAGTTGGGAAGGTTATATCGCCAGCGTGATGAGCGGCCTGCTGATCGGGATATTGATCGGCGGCCTGACGGATCGGGGCGGCTTAACATGGGGGCATGGCGCGGTAATCGGGCTGCTCATCGGCGCATTAGGCACGGCGGGCGACCTGGGAATTTCCGTGATCAAGCGGCAGGTAGGCGCGAAGGACTCTAGCAAGCTCATTCCCGGTCATGGCGGGATTCTGGACCGCATCGACTCTGTACTGGTGGCCTCGGCCCTCATCTATTATTACCTCGTCTGGTTCGTTCATTAACCCCTGGTTCTCTCGCGGCTGTTATGCCGGTGGCGTGGAATGGGGCAGCCTGTGCAGTATTTCCCATCCGGGCGCTTGTAGTTCAAGCAGCACGCGCCGCGCTGCAATGCGACCTGTTCCTGTCCGGCCATCACACAGACCCCGGTTAACGGGTTATTGAATGGCGAACCGGGCACTTGAATCAGGGCTGCTACTTGCTGAACAAGCAGATCGCGCGCTAACACGTCGGGGCGCTGCTGGTGCAGCCAGAACAGAAAACCAGCGCAGCGGTCCGCGACGGTGATCCACAGCGCGCGTGTGCCAAATGAGGACTTCGCACGCAGGATGGGGATCAGTGCATGCATGTGGGTTTCAAGTTGTCGTCGCAGCCCATCGCGCAGCGCGCACCTGTCATGTACGATGATGGCATCCAGGTGCCCGGCGGCGACATCATCCGGCAGCGCCCAGAATATACTCCGGGCAAAACTGATTCCGGTGGCACGCCCGTTCGCCTCAAAACGCAGCCACAGGTTCGAGGGGGTCAGGTCCGGCACCCGGTTCGATGCGATATAACATCCCAGGCTCGCAGCAGCAATCAACCACGCATAGCTGTTCAGAAAAAAGCTCACCCATATCTGCCCATCGGGTGTCGCGTAAGTATCCCCTACCAGGGCTAAAAGCCGGTTCAAATGCGGCGAATCCGGCTGTATCAGGTCGTGGACCGCGATCCAGCCCTCGCCGGTCGGTTGGCCGGTGCGCGCTTCAAAACCCTCGTGCAGCGCGCGCAGCCAGTCCAGGCTGTCTATTAAGGGCACGGCAAGAACATGATTGCTTTGTGACATCGTGTTTCCGATCAGGATGAGGCGAACGATAACGTTTTGTGCCGGACTGCGGCAGGCTGTTGGTCTTGCTGAACTGGTTCCGCAGCGGGCAAGTGACGCGCGCGGCTGAGTGGCACACACAACGGTGTGCCCGTTACCGGATCGGCGATGATCTGGCACTGCAAACCAAATACCTCGTTGACCAGATCGACGGTCACAATTTGCGCCGGGCATCCCTGCGCATAGATACGCCCGTTTTTCAGGGCAACCAGGTGATCCGCATAGCGGCACGCCTGGTTCAGATCGTGCAGCACCAGCACAATCGTCCGTCCATCGAGATTTAACCGGTGCAGCAGGTCAAGCACATCAACCTGGTGCGCGAGATCGAGAAACGTGGTGGGTTCGTCCAGCAGCAAAATATCCGTATCCTGTGCCAGTGCCATCGCAATCCAGGCGCGCTGGCGTTGGCCGCCGGAGAGGGTATCCAATGGGCGTTCAGCCAGATCGCTCATGCTGGTGATTGCCAACGCTTGAGCGGTGATATATTCATCCTCTGCCGACCACTGCCGCAGCAGTCCGCGATACGGATAGCGTCCCTGCATTACCAGTTCGCGCACCGTCAAGCCTTCCGGTGCAGAAGGGCCTTGCGGCAGGATACCAAGCTGCCGGGCGATCTGCTTCGTTGGCAGCGCCTGGATATCTTTCCCATTCAGATACACGCCGCCGCCCTGGGGCTTGAGCAAACGAGCCATGCCGCGCAGCAGCGTTGATTTTCCGCTGCCGTTGGCTCCAATCAATACCGTGATTTTGCCTGTGGGAATCGTCAGGTCAAGTGCGCGGATCACGGTGTGATCGTCATAGGCCAATGTCAGGTGCTGTGTTTTTAAGTTGCTCAACATCTACTCCTTGTCAGGTTGATCTACAGAGACTTATGCTACGATTGTGCGCTTACGGCTGTGCCACAGCAGCCACAAAAAATACGGCGCGCCGATCAGGGCTGTCACCAGCCCGGACGGAATCTCTTTCGGAGCCAGGATGACGCGCCCTGTCGTGTCGGCAAACATCACGATGATTGCGCCCAGCAGCGCGCTGAGTGGAATCAGGCGCGTGTGGCGATTGCCGCTTAACAAGCGTGCCATGTGTGGCGCAATCAGACCCACAAAACTGATCGTGCCCACCGTCGCCACAACCGAGGCCGCTAACCCCACTGCTGTCAGCAGGATCGCAAGCCGCATTGGTTCCAGCCGCAGACCAAGACCGCGCGCCACATCATCGCCCAGGCCAAGCAAATCCAGCGGACGCGAGAGCAGCCATGCCGCAGGGATCAAGACCAGCGACCAGGGCAGCAGCCGGGCCAGGTCTTCCCAGCCGCGTGCGTAGGTGCTGCCCGAAAGCCACACCAGCGCCGACGCCACGCGCACATCGGCACGCACGATTAATAAATTGATCGCCGCCGCGCAAAAGGCCGATACTGCGATCCCCACCAGTGCCAACCGCACCGGGGAAAGGTTGCCGCGCCACGCGGCAACATATACCACGCCAAACGCCCCCAGCGCGCCCACGAAAGCCGCCAAAGGAACCAGCGCAATCGGCGCAGCCGGTAACGCGATCAGAATCGTCAGGCCGCCCAGCCCGGCCCCTGACGTGATGCCGAGCGTTGCCGGAGACGCCAGCGGATTACGGATCACGCCCTGGAACAGCACGCCGCTAACAGCCAGTCCCGCCCCGGCAGCCGCAGCCACAAGAAGCCGGGGCAGCCGCAAATCAACGACGATTTTTTCGGCAAATGGGGTCCCGCTACCGGCGAGGGCGCGTATGACTTCGGCAGCGCTGAGCGACACATCGCCCAGGACCAACCCGCCCACCAGCATCACGGCAACGAGCAGCAGCGCAATGGACAGAATCCAGTGATAGGCGATCCGGCTCGATACCTGATTCGGGAACAGGCTTTCAGGCGTGCGCGTGCGCCCCGTGTTGGTCCCCGCACGCCGGGCGAGCCAGACGAAAAACGGTGTGCCGATCAGCGCCGTGACCACCCCGGCTGGCAGTTCGCTGGCACTCGGATTGATCCACCGCGCGGCGATATCGGCAGTGACCAACGTGATCGCTCCCCATATCAAAGCGCCGAGCAGCAGCCACCGGTGACGCTGAAAACCCGCCAACCGGATGCCGTGTGGCACGATCAGGCCAATGAATCCGATTGGTCCGGTGATGCTGACGGACACCGCAGCCAGGAATACGGCGACCGTTGTTGCAAATAACCGTGTTTGAGCCACCCGCAGGCCCAACCCGCGCGCCATGTCATCCCCAAGCCGCAGAACATCCAGCGACGACGCCAACAGCAGCGCCAGAACCAGACCGGCAGCAATTCGCGGCCAGGCGTATGCTGCGTTGTTCCAATCGTTTTGCAGCAGCGATCCCGCACCCCAGTAAAACAGCCCTGCCGTTTCATTCTCATAAATGAGTTGCAGCGTTCCGGTGAGCGCAGCCAATGCCAGCGACACCGCAACCCCTGCTAACGCCAAC
>CAZMNL010000184.1:0-6307 GCA_964567525.1 uncultured Anaerolineaceae bacterium | reverse complement strand
ACGTGTCCGGCGTGCAGGGTTTCAATGCCTCAGTCGGCGGAATAGGGATTCAAGCCGGATGCGGCTTGATTGACGCTGCGCCGGTATGCGTCAGTTTCAATGCCTCAGTCGGCGGAATAGGGATTCAAGCTGACCGACCCGCGTAGCACCAACGCGCTGGACGTAAGTTTCAATGCCTCAGTCGGCGGAATAGGGATTCAAGCCTGAATGGCACATGGGCATGGGGTACTGGACGCGCGCGGTTTCAATGCCTCAGTCGGCGGAATAGGGATTCAAGCAACATGCGTTTGTACGACAACGTGTCCGGCGTGCAGGGTTTCAATGCCTCAGTCGGCGGAATAGGGATTCAAGCGCTCAGCGCTGAGCGCCAAAAGTTCGACAGCGAAAGTTTCAATGCCTCAGTCGGCGGAATAGGGATTCAAGCGGCGCTACCCGCGCCCCTCTGACGAGAGGACAAAACGTTTCAATGCCTCAGTCGGCGGAATAGGGATTCAAGCCACCCATCCCGGATCGCCCGGAGCGGTACAGCAGTGTTTCAATGCCTCAGTCGGCGGAATAGGGATTCAAGCGCTATGCGCGCTGGGTGCATGATGCCGAGTTGCAAGTTTCAATGCCTCAGTCGGCGGAATAGGGATTCAAGCCGCGATTAGCTACGGTGTGACGGTCTAGCCGTCAACAGGTTTCAATGCCTCAGTCGGCGGAATAGGGATTCAAGCTCACGCTGCTGAGCGCGCGCGGGGCGTCAAACGCAGTTTCAATGCCTCAGTCGGCGGAATAGGGATTCAAGCACCTGCCTGCTCGTTGAAGTACGGCACGACATGCGGGTTTCAATGCCTCAGTCGGCGGAATAGGGATTCAAGCCGCGCTCCCCATGTCCCCCTGTCCGTTGAGATTTGCGTTTCAATGCCTCAGTCGGCGGAATAGGGATTCAAGCGGCGTCGCTGCCGGGCATCCCGGCGCGCGATTTGAAAGTTTCAATGCCTCAGTCGGCGGAATAGGGATTCAAGCTTTGCGCCGGTTGGCGACCGCTTGAGCCAGTCAAGTTTCAATGCCTCAGTCGGCGGAATAGGGATTCAAGCAAGTTGTCACTTGCGTGCGTGACGGTGAAGCGCTTGTTTCAATGCCTCAGTCGGCGGAATAGGGATTCAAGCCTGGACCAAGACGCATTACAGCGTCTATCTGAATGGTCGTTTCAATGCCTCAGTCGGCGGAATAGGGATTCAAGCCCCCCGGTCTCGCAGCGTTTTTGCTTGAACCATACAGATATTGTACGCCAAAACCGGCTGGCATGTCAAAAAACGGTGACGTAACAGTGCGCACTTGGCAGCGAGTCTCCGCCTATCCAGTAAGGTTCTGCGAGAGCCGTCGCGGAGCCAGGCCCCTGCTTCGGCTCTCGCAATGTCGTCACACAAAGAACGCGGGCGGGTCCTCCGGCGGCGCAGCGCCAATCGATTCGACCCGTTTCAGACACGCCTCGCACAGCGGGTAGATGCGCAGGCTGTCTTCCGAGTCATCGATCAGGCGGTGTACCCGTTCGTGGAGCTGCACCAGTTGGCGCGGCGTCAGAAAACATTCGAACAAGCTGTACTGCGTCCGCGTGCCAAACCCGCTCAGCATCTTGTGCAGCTTGGTACGGCGCTTGTCGTTGGGCACGTCGTAAGCCACGACGTAGAGCATCGTCCCTGTCATCGGATCGTGAATCCCCGAAAACCCGGCAGTTCGCCCAGCAGCCAGCGCGAGAGCAGCCGCATTTGCAGTTCCAGGCAGCGCCGGTAGCTGGCGCGGTACTTGAACACTGGGTGCCGTATGGTAGTTTCCATGCGCTCCTCGAACTTCTCCAGGAACGCCCGGCGGCCCCGGTCGCTGAGCTGCCACGCGCCGAGCGTTTCCTCAAAGTCGTCAGGCGTCAGGATATGGTTGTTGAGCACGGTCAGCACCACCGAATCGACGATCGGAGTGCGGAAGGCTTCGATGATGTCGAGCGCCAGCGCCGGTTTGCCGTATTGCGTACTGTGTAGATAGCCAACATACGGGTCGAAGCCGACAATCTGCGCCGCAGCAATCGCCTGATTGGTCAGGATCGTGTAGCCGTAGGACAGCAGCGCGTTGACCGGGTCAGTCGGCGGACGGCGGTGGCGGCCCGGAAACTCCCAGGGTTCCGCCAGCAGCGCCGCGAAGCCCCGGAAGTAGATCGCGGCCCCCTGCCCTTCCAGCCCGATGAGCTGCCCCAGCACCGTCCCGGCCTGGGGGCGCGAGGGGTCCGGCGGGGCGCAGTCATCGTCCGGCAGCGCATCCACCTGGGCGATCACGCCGGCGAGTGCGTCCGCTGCCACCGCGACGGTATCACTCTGGCGGGTGCGGTTGCCGCGCAGCAGTTGGGTGCGCTGGTTGTGCAGCTTGCTGCGCACACAGACCTGCGCGACATACAACGCTGCCGATGGATCGTCATGCACGCGGGACTGTTCCAGGCGCAGCCGTCCGTGCCGGTGCGTCTGCCCGGTGATGCGCCCGACGAACTTGCCGAAGCGCGTCAAGAAACACACGTCGATCTGGCGCTCCAGCAGCGCAGTTACGGCGGGCGTCGTCAGCGTGATGTTGCCGTAGACGATCACGCCGGAAACCTTCATTAGCGGGACGCGGGCATTGCGCGCCGCGCGCCCCGTTTCGCGGTCGTGGGGAATCTTGATCAGCAGCGTTTCACCATCCAGCGTCACGGTCGAACGCTGTTCGGTCAGGTAGAGCGTGGTCACGGGCGGTCCTCCTGGTGATACTCAGCGAGCAGTTGCAGCGTCTCGCGCGGCAGGCAGATCGCCGCCATGCTGCAATCCTTGCATTTCGCCGGATGATCGATAGGGGCAGGCATCTGCCCGCCGTCCAGCAGTGCAAATGCCTGTTCAGCGATAGCGAAGGTCGAGTCGCGCAAGCCCTGGTCGATGCCCACGCGCTCGCGGCGGCGGTTGGACCAGTAGAAGATTTCGCCGTGCGTGATGCGCTGCCCGGTGCGTTCTTCCAGACAGATCGCCTGCGCGCAGAGCTGCACATGGTCGTTCAACCAGCGGCCCATCCCACCGCGTTTGTGTTCCAGCGGGATCAGCGTACTCGTGTGCTCCTCTACGAAGTCCGCCCGCCCGATCACGCGCAGCGCCTCGCTCCACACCGTCACACTGCGCAGCGTGCGCCCGTGTTCGTCGGTCTGCACGCCAGGTTGGTCGGCGCGCGCGTGGTGGTAGATGCCCTCCTGCATCGGCGCATTGATCAGTAGTTCGCTTTGTGCGTACATCAGCCAGAAGCGCCGCGCACAGTACGCCAGTTGGTTGAGGTAGCTCAGCGGCAGGTAATCCGTTCCGTCGGTCATTGTGCCGTGCCCTTCTGCGCCACGCGGCGCACCTGGCCCATACCAATCGTGGTCTGGTAGCCCACCCCGGTCCAGAAGGACAGGTCAGCCAGCAGATGCACGAATCCGGCCCATTCCGATAGGTCGGCGATCTGGTACGTCACAGGCCCGGTGAAGCCGTTTACCTGCCGCCCCCCTTTGAGCCGGACGGTTTCGGTACGGATGTCGAGCGCATCGATCAGCACCATCTGCTCGACCCATGCATCAAAGTCATCACCTGGAGCTGACCCACCCAGCCTGGCCCAGCGTTTGCGCAGCGCGCTAAACACGTGGCGTGGCGTGGGCAGCGCGTGGAAACGGTATGAGCCATCCGGCTGCTGGCCCAGATTGAAGGCAGTCGGCGATGTGAAATTGAGTGTGACTGTTGCGGGTAAAGGATCGGGCGAATCCAGCCACTTCGTCTGGAGATCAGCGAGCGTGGCATAGCCGCAGCCGGGATGCCCACCGCCCGACACAAACGCATCGGTGATGGCAAACGATACCGCCCCAAAACGCACATGCGGCGCGTGGTGGTTTAGCAGGTAGCGCCGGATCAGCGCGTCAAACGCCGGTTCGCCCATCAAGGTGAAACGCCAGTAAGCCTCGTGGCCTTCGCCAAAGTGCAGCGCGCCGTTGCGCCCATGTGTTGCACTTTCCAGCAGCGCGACGGTGTAGGACTTGGCCGAGTTGTGGTCGTGCAGTTCAGCCGCCAACCGGGGATCGCCCTCGCGGATCAGGTCGAGAAGTGCCCCACGTGCATAACTGCGGTGGTCGGCAGGGACCGCGCCGGGTTTCAGCGCGGCCAGCCGTAGAACAATCGCATAGAGAGGGAAGGTCATGATAGGGCGTCTCCGACACGGTGCTGTAGCTCTGCAGGCAGCCAGATTCGCCCGCTGCGAGGTAGTTCGCCGGTCCACCAGGAATCGGCCTCGATCAGCGCATTTTCGAACAAACTCGTTGGGCGCATCGAGACGAGATCGAAGACTTGTACCCGCGCGGCGTCCGACAGGTCGCCGGGATTCAGCGGGTAGACATCGACAAGCTGTGTGCGCACCTCGTCCACACGCCGCAGCGGAACCATGATAGTTTCCAGCCGCGCCTTGCTCATCCATATTCCCATGCGTATCCAACGCGGCAAATCGAGTTCTTGCGCCGACAGCACGCCGAATACAAACGTGCTGCCGACGCCGATCTCCTTCGCACGCCCGTAGATCGGCACGTTGCGGTTGCGCATTTTGGACGAGGACATCGACGGCGGGTTGGTCGTTTCGTGCCCGTACTTGAACGTGTTCAGTTCATAGTAGATGTCCAGGCCCGCTGCGGGAGTCACGTAGATGCCGCGTTCGTTGAGCACGGCGAGTTCGTTCGCGTAGTGGGGCACATGCTCCGCGTGATGATAGGGCGTCTCCGCCAGTCCCAGCGCATAACACAGCGCGATGTTATGCAACAGCCGCCCGGTTTCATACAGCCGCCCCATTGTCCGTGTTTCGTAGAACAGGTTGTCATGAAACGTCAACCGGCAGTGATAGAGGTTCATCAGTCATCACTTCTTCGTCTGCTTGGCGATGAATTCGGTGTGATACGTCTGTGCGTCATCGCGTGCCTGCTGGAGAAGCGCTTGCAGCGCGTTTTCATCCATGTTGCGCAGATCGTCCAGATAATGCGCCAGTTCCTCACCGATCAGCAGTTGTGTATCGCGCACGCCGTCATTCGCCAGCAGGTCCGGCAGCAGTCCGGCTGCTATTTTCAGCGCGTCGTGCGGGTTTACGGGCTGGCGCTCCAGCCCGCGATCAATGCGGGCTTGCCAGTCCGGGTCGCCGAGGTGAATCTCGTCGCGGTCGAACCACAGGCGGTACTTCGCCGCCCGCAGCACGTCCATGATGGGCGCAATCGCGGTCGTGCCGCGTTTGTAGGAAATGAACAGCGTTGGCATCAGGCACTATCCCCCGGTGGAGTCATACGCACGTCACATGGGGATAGTATACGCGGTTTGTGGGATGCGGTCCAAGTGGGGGGTGGGGCGCGAGTTTATGATTTTGCAGTCAGTGATCTATAATACAGGGGCGCATTACCTATACACGGAACGGAGTCTGCAATGGTCACAATCCATGACCTGCCGGAACCCTCAGCCCGACCACGCATGCAAAACCACATCTTCATCTCCTACGCGCACAAAGACCGCGCGTTCGTGGACCCGCTGGCGAAATCGCTGCGCAGCCTGGGCTACACGGTGTGGATCGATTTCGAGGGGATTCTCGGCGGCGACGTGTGGCGGCAGACCATCGTCGATGGCGTGTTCGCGTCCGCCGTCGTGATCGTCGCGCTGTCGCCGGACTCGATCCGGTCCGAGTGGGTCGATCTCGAACTGGCGGTCGCGCGCCAGTACGACAAGCGCATTGTCCCGCTGCTGGTGCGTCCGCTGGACGGGGCCAGCAGCATGAGGCACCGCCGCAGCACGTGCCATTCACTGTCACGGGAACCGGTCATGCGAAAAACCTATAGTGGGAAAAGTAGCCACGCGAGGGAATGTTGAGAAAACTACAAATGTAAACATCCAACGCCGTAATGTCATCGCCCAGTCTCGATAAAAGATGTGATCGTGCATCGGTGGGTTAGCGGAGGGCGGCGGAAACTCAACACCGGGTGAATTGGCGGTTGTCATGGATACGTCCCCTGGCATGTGGAAGTGAATTCAGGTAAGCGATGCGCAATACGGGGTTAGTATACGCGATCTGCGCGGTTTAGACGTAGTGCGGGCTGGCGCGCACGAGTCCCGCTTGCCGCAGCACCGCCGGGTGATACGATACCGTCGACGCCGCGCTGGAAGCGGTGACCGCTCGCCTCCCGCGCCGCGCGCCCGCGTTTGCGCTAACCGGAAACAAACACCATAATTCGGAGTATGACCGACGGTTCACCGGGGGCAGGGTTACGATG
>CAZMNL010000183.1:5119-6313 GCA_964567525.1 uncultured Anaerolineaceae bacterium | reverse complement strand
TCATAGCGCTTAACTCGCTTGGGTTAAAACGGCGGATCGCCGTCAAAAAACAGGTTCCACCACAAGTGCCAGTTGGGGCTTTGAGGTTCTGATTCCGGGGTCGCAGCGGCAGCGGCGGGGATGACTACCGCCGGGGTGGGTTCGACCACTCCGGCAGGGATCGGAATCACCAGGATTTCGCCGTCACGTACCATTTTTCCTTCGGTCTGCGCCCAATGTTCGACACTGGCATCGTGAGAAGCGTAATCAAGTTCCTTGAGCAGTTCGACCTGCTGAGTTTCCAGCACCGTGATCGTGGCTTGCAGCCGCTTCCGTTCGACTTCCATCTGCTGTCCGCGTGCGATACGTCCGCTGAAGTTGATCACCAGCAGCAGCCCGATGGACAAAATCGCCGCGAAGATAAGCTGCATACGCGATATCTGCTGCGAGCGCGTGCGGCGGCGTGGGGCTGCGGAATGTGCGTCGTGTGGCTGCTGGTCGCTCATGAATCTGTCTGTGTCTATGCCGGGTGAGATAGATATGCGCTGCTGTCTAAAACGTACCACATCCCGCCCCAGACAACAAAAAAGCCCAGGCGTTTTTAGTGCCTGGACTATCTGTGCCGAAGGTGGGAGTCGAACCCACACCCCCGTAATGAGGACTGCGCCCTGAACGCAGCGCGTCTGCCAGTTCCGCCACTTCGGCAGTCAAGTGAGCACCATTGTAGCGCGGTTGCGCCGCGTGTCAAGAGTGAATCCGCATTAGGGCTGAAAAGTCCAGTCTTGAATAGTGCGGAAGCGGTCGCTGGGCGAACTCAGGAAGCCCAACTGCACGCCCGCCAGCCGCGAGTCCGTCCCGTAGATATACAGCGGGTAATACAGCACCAACGCGGGCGCGCGCTGCGCGAACAACTGTTGGAAGCGGTGATAATGGATGATGCGATTCACGCCGTAGGGATCGCGGCGTGCGGCTTCCAGCGCCTCGCTGATGCGGCGGTCGCTCATGCCGCCGTAATTCTGCCCGTCAGGATACTGCCCCTGGTGCCAGAAAACATACGGATCGGGATCGGCGTTGGGTTCGAAGCTGTATTCGACCAGCGCCGCGTCAAAATCCCCCGCGTCCAGGCGTTCGCGGAGAGTCTGCACGTCCACCGCGTCCACCGAGACGGTAAACCCGATCTGTTCCCAGTTCGCCGCGATATCACGCACCAGCGCC
>CAZMNL010000183.1:0-5109 GCA_964567525.1 uncultured Anaerolineaceae bacterium | reverse complement strand
GTCGTCGCGCGTGAGAATCGTCAGCGCCAGCACCGGGACAGGTTCGGGTGTGGCGGTCGGGGTTTCTTCGCTGGATTCAGTGGTTTGATCATCCGGCGTTTCTGCGCTCTCAACCGGGGATTCTTCCGGTTCCGGCGCGCTGATGGCATCCAGGTCAATTGTTTCGAGCAGCGCTTGGGCGTGTTCCGGGTTGTAATCCGGCCAGGACGTATGCGGGAAATAGGCCCAGGAGGTCAGCGGGAGGGGCGAGTCGGCGGGCAGCGCAGCCCCGGCGAGATGCTGTTCGACGAGTCCGGCGCGGTCAACGACATGCGCCAGCGCCAATCGCGCGCGGGGATTGCGCACGAAGCTAACCGCGTCACGTTCCCAGTTATAAATCAGCACGCCGACCTGCGAACGGATCGTGGTATACAGGCTCAGACCCGTGATGCTGCGTGTTTCGTTTTGCAGACCGGTAGGAATGTAGCCGATGCTATTGATCTGGCCCTGTTCGAAAGCGGCGAGCACGGCGTCGTGTGTTGCAAAAGTGCGAAAGATTACGCGGTCCAGTGCGTAACCACCCTGACCTTCGGGCCGCTGGCGATACACCGGGGCAACCCGTAACTGCGCGCCGTCAATGCGCCCATTGGTGGCGGTCAACGTTTCGAGCTGGTACGGCCCGGTGCCAATTGGCGACAGGTTAAACGGGTGGGCGGCCAGATCGGCAGCAGGCGTGCCGTTCAACACGTGGGCGGGCAGCAAGCCGATACGCAGTTGATCGAGGAACGAGGCTAACGGCTGTGTCAGCCGGAAACGTATCGTGCGTGCATCCAGCGCATCGACTTCGACCGTGCGCCAGAAGTTGTATAACGCTTCAGCGCCGGGAAAATCCGGATCGCTCAACAAACGGGTTGTAAAAAGCACGTCTTCCGCCGTGAACGGGATACCGTCCTGCCACAGCACGTCATCGCGCAGCACCACCAGGTAGGTGAGATTATCCGGCGTGACCGTCCACGATTGTGCCAGGTCGGGCACAACTTCGCCGTACTGGTTGGTGGTCATCAACCCTTCAAAGATCAGGGCTGTGATGTCGCGGTCCACCGGGTTATAGGTTGCCAACAGGGGGTTAAGTTTGCGGATTTCGCCAACAACCCCTTCAACCAGCACGTTACCAAGCTGTGTATCGGATGTTGGGAGCGGGGCGCTAACGGCAGGTCGCACCGCGACCAGGGCCGCCAGCACGCTTATCATGACAATCAGAACTGTAATAAGCCAGTTGGATCGCTTTGACATGCATCTCTCCGCCTGAAAATAGAACGAGGTGTTCTGTGCCATCACAAAACACCCCCCCCCACCTATCCGGCTGCTGCGATTGGTTCGGTTGTTCGTGTTTCTACTGGATCAGCAGTTGGATGATCGCGTTGCCCAAAAAGGCAATCGCCAACCCTACCGTGATCTGGAACAACGTCTTTTCCAGGCCGCGGCGCGTCTTGGTGATGCCCATGCTATCCGCACCACCAAACAAACCGCCGAGTCCCTGGCCCGATGCCTGAAAGATAATCACAGCGATCAGGGCAATCGAGGTCAAAATCTGAATAAACTGAAGCGCATCTTGTACGGACATAGTTCGCGTTTTCTCCTCGGTATCAAGCGGAGCGATTATATATCATGCGCCTGTTAACTCGCAAGGGCGATTCGGCGTCAGATTTGCGGCGTGGTAAACTGCTAGACGAAAACCGCTATCGATGCCATCAGGATCGTAATGTTATGCTCACAGCCGCCCGCATCAATACCCCGCCCGCTTTCCATGTGATGGTGAAGCCGCGCGGCGCGATTTGCAATCTCGCGTGTGAATACTGTTTTTTCCTCTCCAAAGAAGCGCTTTATCCCAACAGCGATTTTAGAATGTCCGATGAGGTGCTGGAAAACTACACTCGCCAGTATATCGAAGCGCAGCGCGTGCCGGAAGTTACTTTCGCGTGGCAGGGGGGTGAGCCTACGCTGATGGGGCTGGACTTCTTCGAACGCGCGGTGGCCTTCCAGCAGCAGCATACAAAACCCGGTCTGACCATCCGCAACGCCTTTCAGACCAACGGCGTACTGCTGGATGATGAATGGGGTGCGTTCTTTAAGAAACACGATTTTCTGGTCGGCCTCAGCCTGGACGGGCCGCGCGCGCTGCACGACGCCTACCGCGTGGACAGAGGTGGACAGCCAACCTTTGATCGCGTCATGCGCGGGTTGGACTATTTAAAACAGCACCGTGTTGAGTATAATATTCTGACATGTGTACATCCCGCGAACGCCGGGCACCCGGTCGAGGTCTACCGCTTTTTGCGGGACGAGGTGAAGACGCAGTTTATTCAGTTTATCCCCATTGTCGAACGCGACAATTCAACCGGTTTCCAGGAAGGCACGACTGTCACCGCGCGGTCGGTAACTGGGGCGCAGTACGGGCAGTTTCTGATCGGCGTGTTCGATGAATGGGTGCGCCGGGACGTAGGGCGCGTGTTTGTGCAGATTTTTGATGTCGCGCTGGCAGCCTGGACCGGTGCCCCACCGGGATTGTGTGTGTTCGAGCCGACGTGCGGTCACGCGATGGCGATGGAGCACAACGGGGACGTATACGCCTGCGATCATTTTGTGGAGCCGCACTACTACCTGGGCAATATCCAGGAAAAACAGTTAATTGAACTGGCCGGTTCGCCGCCGCAGCAGCAGTTTGGGCAGGCCAAACGCGACTCACTCCCCGAATACTGCCGGGCGTGTGACGTGCGCTTTGCGTGTAACGGCGGCTGTCCCAAAAACCGGATTTTGACCACACCGGATGGCGAAGACGGGCTGAATTACCTGTGCGACGGGTATAAGGCGTTCTTTCACCACATCGACCGGCCTATGCGCTTGATGGCGAACGAGTTACGCCAGCGCCGCGCACCGGCCAACGTGATGATCCAACTCGCGCGTGAAGCGTCACAGCGGGCGCGCGAACACGCATCAGTCGGACGTAATGATCCCTGCCCATGTGGCAGCGGACGCAAATTTAAGCATTGCTGCGGGCGCACGCAGCGAAAGTGACAATATGAACTGGCGGTACTATTGGCGAACACTGTATCAGGACTTTTTGGCAGGCGTTACTGGGGCAATTGCAGGCGCACCACAGGCAATGGGGTTTGCGATCATCGCGGGAATCAACCCGATCTACGGGTTATACACGGCAGTGATTTCTACCGTGATCGCGTCCCTGACCACCAGTTCAACACTGATGACCGTCGCGCCAACGAATTCATTGGCGCTGGTTGTCGGCAGCCGGTTGATGACCTATGGAGAGGCGGACACACTCGACCATCTGTTCGTGCTGACGCTGCTCGTGGGCGTGTTTCAACTGGCATTCGGCCTGCTCAAGCTCGGCCACTTTTTCCGTTTTGTGTCAAATGCGGTCATGACTGGATTTATAACAGGAGCCGGTTTGCTGATCGTGATCGGGCAGCTCCATCATTTGCTAGGCTACGACAGTAGCGCACAGGGTTCTCTGGCAACTCTGGGAGATTGGATCATCCACTTACCCGATACGCATCCCCAAACCCTGATCGTCGGTTTGATTTCCATTGTGATCATTGCCGGTTTGCATCGCACACGCTTCAGAGGCTATGCCACGTTGATCGCGCTGGTGCTGACAGCGTTGATGATCCTCTGGGCCGGGTGGGATGACGTGATGATTGTGCGGGATATGTCCGCTGTGCCGTCGGGCCTGCCAGCGTTCACAATCCCCGAACTGGGCGACAGCACCGAACTCGCACCCGCAGCCCTGGCAATCGCCGTACTGGCGAGCGTACAGGGCGCGGCGATTGCCAACTCTCTGCCACAGCCGGACGGCTCGCACGCCGATGTATCACGCGATATGGCCGGGCAGGGGGTATCGAACATCGTCAGCGGGTTTTTCCAGGGCATGCCGTCCGGCGGATCGCTCTCCCGCACGGCAGTAAACGTCAACGCAGGGGCGAAGACACGCCTTTCGAACATATTCGCAGGACTTTTGATCGGCCT
Organism: uncultured Anaerolineaceae bacterium; assembly: GCA_964567525.1. Lineage (GTDB taxonomy): Bacteria > Chloroflexota > Anaerolineae > Aggregatilineales > Aggregatilineaceae > CAYRNY01. Next base: position 1,086 of record CAZMNL010000183.1, on the reverse strand, counting down.
TGTGCTGTTGTTGTTGGGCGGCTTTATCGAACAGATTGCTCTGGCAGCGCTGGCCGGACATTTAATCGTTGCGGCCATGGGCCTGATCCGGCTCGACCAGATACGCATCGTCTGGAACATCCATTGGTCGGGCCGCGCGGCGATGGTGGCGACATTTATCGCTACGTTGGTGATGCCGCTGGAATACAGCATTTACACCGGCGTGCTGCTTTCGCTGGCGTTGTATGTGTACACCTCCACGCAATCAATTACTGTAACCCGGCTGGTTGCCGTACCGGATCACCGCTTCCGCGAGGAACCGGTAGGGATCAGGCTTCCCGATCATGACACGGTGGTTTATTCGATCAACGGCGATCTGTATTTTGCAGCCGTGGCCCACCTGGAAGAACAACTCCCGCCCGCTAGCGACTCCGAGGACACCACCGTGATTCTGCGAATGCGCAACGTCAGTTATATTGGCAGCACGGCGATACGCTTCTTGCAGCGCTACGACCAGCAGTTGAAGGCACACGGCGGTAAACTGGTGCTGGCCGGTGTCAGCCCGCTGGTCAAAGAGCAGCTCAGCAGGACTGACGGGATCAAGTATTTTGGGCTTGAGAACATCTTCTTTGCCGAAGATGTGTTGTTTTCAGCGACTGAAGAAGCGCTGGCCTCGAACAACGGAAAAGGTAGGTAAAATAATGACGGCAAACGATGCCATTACCCTGCAAACCACGGTCAGCCACGCGCCGGAAATCTTCTGGCAGGAGATCGATGGTGACGTGGTGATGCTGAGCACCGACCAGGGCAAATACTTTGGCTCGCAGGCGGTGGGCGCGGAAATCTGGCAGTTGATGGCACAAGCGATTACGGTAGCGGATATTTGCGATCAATTGGTGCAGTCCTACGAAGTGGACCGGCAGACTGCCGAGTCCGAAGTGCTGACATTTGTCCGGCAGCTTCACGGGGCCGGATTGATCGCCGTACAGGAAGCATAAGCATCGTGCGTCACGCTCGTACACTACGGATCACGCTGGAAGCGGCGGGCTGGCTGGTTTGGGCGTGGTTGTTGGTGCGCGTGACACCGTTCCGGCGTTGGGCGCGAAT
>CAZMNL010000182.1:592-6316 GCA_964567525.1 uncultured Anaerolineaceae bacterium | reverse complement strand
CACATTGGCGCCGTATCACTCAGGCTCAAAGCCTTTGGAACCTCGCATCTCTCATTGCGGTGGGTTTGGCTCAAGGCCAATCGCTGGATGAGGTGGTAGCGCCTTTGCTGGCGGCGGTTTGCGCTTAGATCGTCAACTGTCGCTGCTCATGTTACGGTTTGATGGTGTCCCAGCCGCTACCTTGGGGCTGGGTTTGGGAGCACTGTGCCTGCTCCCAGAAATACACCGAAACAGATGAGCTTTTTTGGTCGTTTTGGGATGCTTTTATGTTACTGCAAAAGTCGAGTGATCACGCTATTTTGCGGAGCTATAGCTCTTCAGAAAACGTTCTGGAAAAGATCAAAAGCGTTGGAACCGCGAATGACGCGAATAGCGCGAATGGGTCAAGCGCCATCACACCCAATCAAGCGCATACCTTTTCTGAACGACTATACCCACTGAGGCGCAAGGTCAGTTTACAAGTTTTATCTCTTTGGCTCAGCTTCAGCGGAGTGGCGTGGCGTGCGCTGCTGCCAGAAGCGCCAGCCGAACCACGCTCCCACCGCCAGGATGATAATCACACCCAGCCGGATAGCGACACTCAGCAGATTCGCGTCCGCGATCAGCACAAGCAGCATCGCCAGCACCGCTAGCGCTGCACCATATGCCACGACGCGCGTGTGTTCGCCTTGCTGCACCGCCAGCCGCGCCTGCATGGTATGCAACATGAACTCAATGCGACGCAGCGTGGTTTCGATGTGCTGCACGTCCGCCGCGATCTGGTCTTCCAGTGCGGCCAGGGTCGCTACTTCAGCCTGCCAAACGGTCGGTGCAGCACCCCACAGCCCGGACTGCATCAGTTCCAACCGGTAATTCACCGCCAGCGCGCGCAGATCGCGCACGGTATGTTGTGTCCGGGTCAGATCGCCGATCACGTCCTGGTACAGCGTTTCGAGATCGTCTAGCTGTTCGTGCAGCGGGGCCAGTGGCCGCATGATATTTCCCTGGGTGGGGACGCTCCACGTCTGCGCGGAGTGTGCGACACGGTCCAGCGCCTGCTGCTGGCGATAGGTCACGCCTGTGACATAGTTAGCGTAAGTGTGCGTGAGATAATGCGCCTGTACAGGATACCACTCCAGGCGCGGGGCGAACGTGTTGAGAAAGGTATTCGCGCGCTGCTCGGTACGTGCATCCGGATACGTCAGCACGTGCGAGAGGTCGCCGTGTCCCAGGCATAACACGCCAAACGGGGCCTGTACCGGCTGGGTGCGTGTTCGTTCCAGGTCTTCGGGTGGGCGCGGCGCACCCCCACACCAGTAGCGCGCGGTGTGCAGCCAGGACTCCGCCGTTGGGACTGGCCCTAATGCCTCGTCGAGCATCTCCCACACCGGCGGCTCGTGTTCGCCACCGCGCGCCACGATCACGCGCAGCAGCAGCATATTTCGCAGCGCATAGGCGCGCAGCACCGCCGATGCGTTGGTGCGACCTTGCATCGTCTGCGGCGGCATCAACGGCTGCGGCTGGACCGGGGCCGCGCCGGGCCACTCGTGAAGCTGGATATCATCAGGAATGGACAGCGCCAGCCACCCGGCGAGCGTCTGCGTCATGCGCCGGACTTCGGAGACAAACACATCGTGGCGTTCAGCACGCCGCGCGCCGGTATCGTCTGGGTTTTCGCGTAGATAAAAATAGGTTGCGTGTATAAGCGGATCACGGATGATCATCGTCACGATTACTCCTGTCCTGCGAGGGTTTCAGATGGTGTAATGCGGTAAATATGCAGGCGGTGCTGCGGCAGTTCGGCGACACGCTCAATACGCGGGTGTGTTACCTCGCCGCGATCCAGCGCGTTGATCGCCGGGCGCGGCACGGGCGCGAGAATGTGCGTTACGCCATAGCGATCCGCTGCTTCCAGGATCACGTCCAACGGTTCGTTAGGGACCATCACCGCGCGGTATCCCGTGACATAGTTGACCGACCAGGGATCGCGCGTCATCACGATGATTTCGCGGTCCTCCTGAGCCTGTAGATCGTTGAGCACCTCGCGCACATCTTCGAAGATTGCCTGTTGACCGGCATTGGTTTTGTAGTCGGCGCGCGTCAGTTCGATGGCATTCGCCAGCAGCAGCGTCAGCGTGACCACGCTCACCAGCATAAATGCTGCACGCGGTCGTACATAACGCTCGACCGCCTGCGCGCCGATGATCAGCAAAAACGGCACCATCGCCAGGTACGCTTTTTTGAAGCTCCCGCCCTGGCTGAGATACGGCATCAGCACGCCATACGCGGCGAGTGTGAACACGATGAAAGCAAACGCCGGGGCATATGGCAGCAGGTCGAGGCTGTCGTCACTGCCGAGCCACCATGCCCACAGTGCGCCCAATAACCCGCACACAATCGCCACCGGGAAGATTAACTCTACCAGTGTATACAGCAGTTTGACACTCGCAGCCAGTTCGAACGCGATCTTGCCCACAATTATCCCTGCGCCCTGGTCGAGATAGGTTTGCAGCGAAATCTCTTGGGAATAGGCGTAAAAATCCTCGTGATCGGTAACAAACATGCTCTGCGCCGTGCTGCTGGGCCAGGGTGTGCCCAGCTCGCGCTGGTTACGCACCAGCCAGGGCGCGATCACCAACGCCAACAAGATCACTGCTCCGGCGAGATGCGCCCACCTGATACGATTCGCACCGGTGCGCCACGCGATCCACGCGCCGCCTGCCATGCCCGCTATGACTAGCATCGGGGCGTCATTGCGCGTGAGCATCGCTAACCCGGCCAGCAGTCCCGCCAGCCACAGCCAGCGGCCATCCGCCGTCACCGCCAGGTAGATCGCCGCGCTCACCCCAAACCCTAACACGCCGAACAGGGTGGTGGTGTCGGTGTGCAGCGAAGAGAGAAACAGCCAGGGCATCCAGGCGGTCGCCAGTGCTGCCAGCACCGCCGCCCCGGTGCTGATTCCGATGCGCTGCGCGAAAACGTAGACCAGCAAACTCTGACCCACGCCCAGCAGCACAAACGGCAGCAGTGCCGCCTGTACAGACACCCCAAACAACGCAAAACTGCCCGCCGCCAACACGCCCGGCAGCGGCAGCCAGTGATCGAGCGGGTGTGTCACGGCCTGCGGATCGTTGGCAAAGCTCCAGATATAATCGAGCGTGAAGCCGTTTCCGCTGTGCAAGTTCACGGCGAGATTGTAGTATTCGGTGGGGTCCCACAGGCCCGGATGCGTGCTGAGCGCCCACAGCACCAGGCGCGGCAGCAGCGCCCACAGCACAATCACCACCGGCCAGAAGCTGCGCCGGTGGGCGATGCGCTCAAAACGTGGCATCCAGCCCGGCTGTGTACGTTGGGACAGTGATTGCATATTGACCGCCCTGAGCTATCAAGGTATAAACGGCGCGCGGTTAGTCCGCACACTGCAAGCATAAAACGACGGATATTATACACGAACTCACCATGCGATCTCTCTTAAAACGTTTCCGTGCGCTGGTGGTCCTGATTCTGGTGGCGCTGCTGCTGCGGCTGGTGTTTGTGCTGATCCTGGACGCTACGCCGAGCTTTTCCGGCGGCGATGCAGCCTGGTACATGCGCAATGGGCGGCAGCTTGTAACCACTGGCAAAACGCCCGGCCCGCTGCAAACTGCACCATTGTACGTGGTATTTGTCGGCACGATACAGGCGGTTATCCCCGGCTGGCCCAGCGGCAGTTCATCATATCTCCATACTGAAATGCAGGCTATACGTATCATCCAGTCGGTGTGGGGCGCGGGACTGGTCTTGTTTGCGTTTTTGCTGGGGCGGCGCTGGCTGTCGGTGCGCGCGGGGTGGCTGTCGGCAGGCTTGATTGCGTTCAGCCCGGCGTTGATCGTCGAAGCAGGCAATCCCGCCACCGAAAGCATGTTTCTGTTGTGTCTACTGGGTGGGCTGGCGCTGTATGCGTATCGCCCGGACCGGCTGCGGATGCGTTACGCGGCGCTGATGGGGGCCGCGTTTGGGCTGGCAACGCTGACACGCGCGGTGTTCCTGCTTTTTCCGCTGGGCATTGTCGTACACCTGTTCATCGCCCACCGCGAACACTGGAAGCGGCTGGCAGCGGTCCTGCTGGTGAGCTACAGCATGGTGGTCGGGACGTGGACGGTCTACAACGTGATCGTGTGGGACCGGCTGGTGATCGGTGGTGAGGGATTGCTCAGCTTTGTACACCAGGGGGCCACAGGCAAAGCCGGGCCGCTTGAGTATGATACCAAACTAGGTGTAACTACTTACAACTCGCACAGCAGCCGCGTAAATAAGATTAAAGCCGGGATCAGGGAAAATATTCTCGATGATCCTGTGGCATGGACGCTGTACCGCGCCAGTGAACTGGCAAAATCCTACGTGCAGCCGCACAATACCAACTATTTCGGCGGCGAAAGCATTCGCTATGCCGCGCAGGACTGGCTGCTGGAAGAACGCACGCTGGCTGGCCTGCACGATCTGACGCGCATCGAATCGTTCTGGCCCAAGCTGGCGATCTATGTGTTCCACTTTGGCAGCCTGTTTCTGGGCGCAGCCGGGATGCTGTTCTGGCGGCGGCACTGGCGCGAACTGCTGCCGTTGTACGGCGTCATTGTGTATTTCACGGGTATACACCTGGTGCTGCTGGCGCTGCCGCGCTACCTGTTCCCGATGTACCCGGTGTTGGTGCTATTTTCAGCCGGGGCATTAGACCGGCTGGCTGTGCGACTGCCCGCGCCCGCACACGCCAGGACAAAATCCACTCAGTCCGCGACCCCTGAAACGCCGCTGATCTCCGGCGATCCGACCCTGTAAGCCTGCAAGCGCGCGGTTAACTCAATGGTGGCGCTGCCCACAAACGCCGGAATCTCGACATCATGCTGTGCAAGATTGAGTTCTGAGGTCGCAACCGCCCACATATCCCCGTCCACGAGCTGTGCTGTTACCGTCATCGTGTGCGGTTGGGCGACGTTATGTACCTGTAAATTCCCATCCAGCACAAAGGTGATAATCTCTTGCGTGACAGGCACAAACTCGCGCGAGCTTGCCACGTAGAACGCCAGCGGATAGTCGCCGGTTTCCATCACGCCGCGCAGCAGATCATCGACCTGCACGTTACCTGTCTTCACGGCGTCTACGTGAATATGCAGGCGCACCAACACGCGCAGTTGGTCGCCCACCGGTTCCAGCGTGATTGTCCCCTCAGTTACGGGGAAAACTCCGTGCAGTTCCAGCCCGTAAATGCGCGTCACAAAATCGACCTGCGATTCCGCTGCGGAGACATCAAACACGTGTCCGTTATCAACGGCGGGCGTAGGAGTCACTAAATCTGTCGTAACATCCCCTTTATCTCCGGGATCAAGCCAATGCGTCGTTGTTGCCATGATTAACCCGATCACGCCCAAAATCGTGATCATCAGCACCCACATCACTATACGGTAACGTCGCTTCAGCACGTTAAGCAGGTCCTTTCGGTTGGTAGGAAAGCGAGAGGAATCGCGTGCGGTCTACCCGGTTCGCAGCCGGTCGCGCGCCAACATCACCAGTAAACGCCCGGCAAAAAACAGGCAGAAACCGCCAGCGACCAGCAGCAGCGCCAGCAGCGCCATGAGCGCGCGTCCGGTTTCGGCGGGATCGGCTGCCGTGAGCGTCGTCCCGGTATCCGGCTGTACAGGCGGCGCGATGGTGATGCGGATTACGTCCGATTCCAGTGCTGCGCCGTCCGGTTCGGTGACAACCGCCACC
>CAZMNL010000182.1:0-582 GCA_964567525.1 uncultured Anaerolineaceae bacterium | reverse complement strand
GCCACCAGTGATACGTTAGATTCAGTGGTCAGCGTGATCGTCACCTGCCACGTACCGTCCGCCGCCACGACTGCGCGGTCCAGCGCCGCACCCGAATCGTGATCGCGCACTTCAACCACTGTGCCTGGCGATGCACGCCCCGCAATTTCGACCGGGCCGGGTGAATATACTGCGCCGGGGCTTGGTGTGTCAATACGCGGTATGATGCGTGCCGCGATCAGGGCGGGCGTTTCGGTCAGTGTGGCGCTGGCGGTGGCGCTCGGCGTCACCGTCGGGGTGTGAGTCACGGTCGCCGTTGCGCTCGCGGTGGCTGTCGCGGTCGGAACCGGCGTCTCGGTCAGCGTAGCACTGGGAGTCGCGCTCGGCGTCACCGTCGGAGTGTGGGTCACGGTCGCCGTTGCGCTCGCGGTGGCGGTGGCTGTCGCGGTCGGAACCGGCGTCTCGGTCAGCGTAGCAGTGGGAGTCGCGCTCGGCGTCACCGTCGGGGTGTGGGTCACGGTCGCTGTTGCGCTGGCGGTGGCGGTGGTGGTCGGAACCGGCGTCTCGGTCAGCGTAGCACTGGGAGTCGCGCTCGGCGTCACC
>CAZMNL010000181.1:0-6330 GCA_964567525.1 uncultured Anaerolineaceae bacterium | reverse complement strand
GCCGCGATTGACCGCACGTGGTTCGCGGAACGGCTGCGCGCCGCCGCCGATCTGCGCCACCCGCTGAGCGCGCAGCAAACCACCGGCTATCGCCTGGTACACGGGGAAAACGACAGCCTGCCCGGCCTGGTGATCGACCGCTACGCGGAAACGCTGGTGATCAAGCTCTATACGGCGGCGTGGCTGCCGCACCTGCGCGACGTGATCCCGGCGCTGGAAAGCGTCCAGCCGCATGACCGGCTCGTGCTGCGGCTCAGCCGGCAGACGGAAAGCATCGCCGCGCAGTACGATCTGCGTGACGGGCAGACGATCAGCGGCGATCCGCCGGTTGGCCCGGTGATCTTCCGTGAAAACGGCCTGCGTTTTGCGGCGGACGTGGTGCAGGGACACAAAACCGGCTTCTTCTTCGATCAACGCGAGAACCGGGCACAGGTGCGCGCGCTGGCGGCGGGGCGGCGCGTGCTGGATGTCTTCGCGTACAGCGGGGGCTTTTCCGTCTATGCGGCGGCGGGCGGCGCGCGCGCCGTGACCAGTATGGATATCAGCGCCCCGGCGCTCGAAGCGGCGGCGGCAAATTTTGCGCTCAACCGCGACGATCCGCAGGTCAGCGCCGCGCAGCATATAACGCTCGCCGAGGACGTGTTCGCCGGACTCGAACGTCTGCACGCCGCCGGAGAACGCTACACGATGGTGATCGTCGATCCGCCGTCCTTCGCCAAAAGCACCGCCGAGATTGACCGCGCGCTGGCCGCGTATGCGCGCCTGACTCATCTGGCGCTGGGGGTGCTGGCGGGGGGCGGTGTGCTGGTGATGGCGTCGTGTTCCAGCCGCGTCACGGCGGATACCTTCTTTGAGGCGGTTACGCAGGCTGGGCGTCCGCTGGACGAAATCCTACGTACCGGGCACGCGCTCGATCACCCGGTGGGCTTCCCGGAAGGCGCGTATCTGAAGTGCCTGTTCGCGCGCGCGTAGACGCGCGTGATCGTGCGCTCACACGTTGAAGCGGAAGAAGATCACGTCGCCATCCTGCACGACGTAATCGCGCCCCTCAATGCGCAGCAGCCCCGCTGCTTTCACCTCGGACCAGTTCCCATGCTGTTTGAACAGATCAAACGGGATCACCTCGGCGCGAATGAAGCCGCGTTCGAAGTCGGTATGGATCACGCCCGCCGCCTGCGGCGCGGTCCAGCCCTGGCGGATGGTCCAGGCGCGCGCTTCCTGCGCGTTGAAGGTAAAGTAGCTGATCAGGCCCAGCAGCGCGTAACCGGACCGGATGATCTGTTCCAGGCCGCTGGCAGTGATGCCGGAAAGTTCCAGGTATTCGCGGCGTTCTTCAGCGGTCAGACCGGCCATTTCCTGCTCAAGCCCGGCACACAGTTTGATGATCTCGGCCCCTTGCTCACCCGCCACCGCGCGCGCCTCGCGCACATAGTCGTTATCGTCGGACAGGTGATCTTCGCCAACGTTCGCCGCGTAGATCACCGGTTTGGCGGTCAGGAAGCGCAGATCGGCGATCAACGCCTGAACAGTGGCGTTTTCGCGGTCGGGATGCGCCCACAGCGGTTGGCCGGTCCCCAGGAATTCGGCGAGCGCCTGCGCGGTTTGCAGCACGGGCCGCAGCTTCGTGTCACCCTTCACCTGGCTTTCCAGTTTCTCAATGCGGCGCTCCAACTGCTGCAAGTCCGCCAGCGCCAGTTCAGTGTTGATGATCTCGATGTCGTCGCGCGGGGCGGGGTGCGCGCTGACGTGTACGACGTTGGGATCGTCGAAACAGCGTACCACGTGCAGGATCGCGTCCACGTCGCGGATATGGCCGAGAAACTGGTTGCCGAGGCCCTCACCCCGGCTGGCCCCGCGCACCAACCCGGCCACGTCCACAAATTCGACCGTCGCCGGGATCGCCTGCGCGACTCCTACGAGCGCCGCCAACCGGGTAACGCGATCATCGGGCACGGGCACAACCGCGCGATTCGGCTCAATCGTGCAGAAAGGATAGTTCGCTACCTGGGCGTGCTGCGCCCTGGTCAGTGCGTTGAAGGTCGTACTCTTGCCCACGTTGGGCAGTCCCACAATGCCGATTTTTAAACTCATTGGTCGGGGTCCTTTACGATAAAAGCGGTAACATTATACTGTTGCTATTATACTTGGCCTGTTCAAACGCGGGCCGTAAATACCTGAAACGCGCCTAAACGGTTAAGATTGACTTCAGGGGCATCATCAATACGAACAGCAGCTACCCCACCGAGGAGATGATTATTTTATGCGCAAAAACATTGCGATCCTGCTCATTACCAGTATTGTGCTGGCTGGTTCGTTTGTTGCCATCACCCAGATCATCGACCTGGACGACGACTCAACCCTGGCGAGCCAGCCCGAACAAGCGGTTCCGGCAGTGGTTGAGCCACTCCTGTCCAATCCCGTGACGGCCCGTCCCGAACCACTCGACACGTACCTGACCAATCCGGGGATTGGCTGGCAGCACTTCCCGGCAGTGGGCGAACAATTGCTGCCTGAAACCGTGGTGTATGTGCACCGCAGCGATATTAGCTGGAACATCTTAAACCCGGAAGAAGGCGTCTATGATTGGGCGCTGCTGGAAGCCTACATCGACCAGGCTACCGCGCAGGGCAAGCAGATATCGTTCCGTGTCTATACCATGCGTGACAGTCATCGCCTGCCACAGTGGGTCATTGATCAGGGCGCGGCGCTGCTTCCTAATGGCGAGGTCGATTACACGAGCTGCGTTTACCAGGACGCCTGGGAACAATTCGTCGAAGCGATGCGCGCACGTTACGACGGCGACCCGCGCCTCGCCTTCATTGACATCAGCGGTTACGGCAACTATAACGAATGGAACTGGAGCGACATCCAGACTGAATGGGACACAGACGCGCTCGAACCAAACACGCTCGACGGCCACGCACGGCGGCGGCTGGCGGATATGTTCATCGGCGGTGACCAGTGGGAGAATCACTGCCGTCTGACTAACGGGAATATCGACTCTGTGCGCTATGACTATCCGGGTTTCCAGTCCACACAGCTTTTGATGCCCTTTGCCGGGATTCGCCAGTCGATCCAGTACGTGGTCAGCCGCGAAAAGAACGTCGGCATCCGCTATGACTGCCTGGGGGACCCGCAAAGAGTGGACGGGGTACTGAATGCTATCGGGGATGAGGTCGCCCAGGTCTGGCCGCACGCACCGATTGTCTACGAATTCTGCGGCAACACGGCCACAACTCCGCGCTATATGCAGGCAGCCGAAGAAATGCTGCGGATCACGCATGGCAGCATCGCGCGCGACAATATCGCCGACGGCCCGCGCGAAACTGAACCGATCCAGGCAGTAATGCAGCCGGTTGGCTACCGCTACGTGCTCACCGAGGCGATCTACCCGGCAGCCACCGCCGCAGGCAGCACGCTTGAAATGGTCCTGCGCTGGCAGAATACCGGTTATGCCCCATCCTATCCGCGCATGGGGCAGGATTTCGCGCTGTATGTCGGGCTGTTCGATACAGCGGACACGCTGGTACTCCGCGAACAGGCCGTCAACGCGAATATCGCCGCCTGGATGCCCGCCAGACAACTGCCCGGCAATCCCCCGACCAACACCATCGTTGCCACGTTGGATGTGCCCCCACAGTTAGCCGAAGGTCGCTACTCGCTGCGCGTGGCGATCATCGACCAGCGCACGGACCGACCGATCAACCTGGCGATTGCCGGGCGCGATGACCAGGGCTGGTACGTGCTGGGCACGCTTGAGGTTGTCTCGCCGGCGGCTGGTTGATCTCCTGCCAGGTTTGAAAGCACGTAAGACGACGATCCTATATAATGCAATGCGGAAACACGGGGCAGCTGCTTCCGATCCCGCTGCGGAAGCTGTACATTCAAGGAGAGTTCCATGTCCGAACCACGCGGTGCAGAACTGATCGCGCGTTACAAAGCAAATTATGGTATTGCCGAAGACGCGCCACTTACAGAAGAGCAGATTTTGCAGCATTGGGAACTGGAAAAGCGGCTGCGCCATCGCCTGCTCGATTCCACCCCGGAGACGCGGTTCGAAGTCTTCGAACACGCGTATACGGAGTTATACAGCGAGCTGGAATGGCTCAATGAACTGGTTGACACCGCCACCCACGACGAGACAGTTTCCCATGAACTGTGGCTGAACATGGTGGGGGAGCCGCCGCAGCGCATTTACGAGATCGGTTCCGGGCGTGGTGAGTTGATCGGCTTCCTGGCGCAGCACGGCTTTGAGTGCCGCGCTTCGGAGGTGACGCAGTATCGCGGCGAGCAGTGGGCATCCGAACATGAAAATCTGACCTGGAACAATACCGACGGGATTCACCTGGAACAGTTCGAGCCGACCGAGCACTACGACGTGGTGATCACCGACCAGGTGATCGAGCACATGCACCCGGACGATCTCCCCGCGCACATGCGGTCGGTGCTGGGCGTATTGAAACCCGGCGGGCGTTACATTTTCTCCACGCCGCACGGCCACAGCGGCCCGACCGACGTGTGCAAGGTGTTCGGCACGGACACATTGGAAGGGATGCACCTGAAGGAATACACCTACCGCGAACTGAACAGGCTGGCAAAGGACGCCGGGTTCAAGCGCATGTATTCCGTCGTGCGACTGCCGCGCAAAGTGCGCAAGGTGTTCGGACTCAAGCCGCAGGTCAGCAGGCTTTACCTCTCATACCTGATATTCATGGAAAGCCTGATCGGGCTGCTGCCCGCGCAGCGCACCCGGCGCAAAGCGTCGCGGCTGGCGAAAGCCATGTTGTTCACCGGGAATATCATCATGATCGCCGAGAAGCCACGCTAAGTGAGCATCTAAAAATAACTCCGCAGTTTCAAAATGTACTATTCGCTCATTTTGATTCATTAAACTGCGATTTTGTTTTTGCATGACTACTAACGGTCAAATTTCCTGCGCGCCGCCGGGTTTAAGCTGCTCGAAGGCGGCGCGCAGCCGCTGCGCCACCACGCGCCAGGAATAGCGCGTCTGCGAGAGGTGATGCGCGTAGTCGCCCATTTCGCGCGCCTTGTCGGGATCGCGCAGCACGGCATTGATCGCCTGTGCCAGCCCATCCGGGTCCTGGGGCGGAGCCAGCATCCCGCTGCGCCCTTCCTCGACCACGTCCGGCAGCCCGCCGACGCGCGTCGCCACCACCGGCCTTCCGCACGCATAGGCGATTTGCAGCACGGCGCTTTGCGTGATCGCGCGGTACGGCAGCACCACCACGTCGCTAATCGCCATCAGCGTCGCAACCCATTCATTCGGCACGTAATCCAGGTACCAGGATACATGTGGCTCGATGTCGCCTTCGCGCGCGAGCGCGTGCAGGGCCTGCGTATCGACGTCTTTCGCGGGGAAGCCCGCGATCACGAGGTGCGCTCCTGTTGCCGCGTGGACCTGCGGGAACGCGCGGATCAGGTCTTCCACCCCTTTGTACTTGGACAGCGTGCCGAAGAACAGCACGACCGGGCGCTCCGGCGGGATGTTCAGTTCGGCGCGCAAGGATTCGGGTGTGTGCGCCTGCTTGACTTCCAGCACAATATCATTGGTCGCCAGCGGAATCTCATGCACTTTCGATTCGGGCACGTCGTAGAGTTCCAGGAAGCGGTCGTAGTTGCTGCGGTCATGCACGAACAGCGCCGAAAACTGCGCGTAGAGGTCGTTGTAGCTCTTGAGGTGCGCTTCCGATTCGACCAGGATCGAGTCCGACCCGCGCCGCGTGTCGTAGACCTCGACATCATGCACGATGTCCGCCAGCACCAGCCCGCGCGCGCGCAGATACGCCAGAAAATGACGCTCGAAGGCGAAGCGCATTTCGCTGAACAGGATCACATCCGGGCGCGTGCGCTGCAAATACCATGCCAGCCGCACCCACTCCATGACGTAACGCACGCCGCGCCAGCCGCGCCGCAGTTTGCGCCATAACGGGTTCCCCCCCGGACGGCTGCGCGGGTCCCACAAACGCAGCAACTCGACGACTTCGAACTCATGCGGCAGGTCGCGCAGTTCGTAGGCGGTAGACGTGATCAGCGTGGTCTCGACGCCCTCGCGCTGCAACGCGCGGCACAGGTGGTAGGCGTAGTGGATCAGGCCCCCTTTTGCTGAAGATTCAACCATAAAAACGCGCATCGGATCGCCCTCGTTCCCCCAGTTTTCCCGTTAGCTAAGTCGTCCCCGGTCGCGCAGTACGCGCTCATAGAGCGCGACGGTCTGCCGCGCCTGCTCTTCGAGCGAAAACGTCGCCAGAACGCGCGCTTTTGCGCGGTCGCCCATCGCGCGCGCGGCGTCCTGATCCTGTAGCAGCGCGA
>CAZMNL010000180.1:4678-6352 GCA_964567525.1 uncultured Anaerolineaceae bacterium | reverse complement strand
ATCTTGCTTCGGGAACTTTCGAAAACGCGGACTCATTTTTGCACGACTACTAAACGTGCGATTAGCGGGCGGGTTTGGAAACCCGCCCCTACAGTCACGCCGCTTGGGGCAAGCCGCACCAGGGGAAAAACCGTCTGTTTTGCGCTAATCGCTCGAAAGGCAAACGGTAAATTATGACGATCACGGTGATCAAAAACGACCACGCCGGGCGCGAGATTCTGCGTTATACCGGGCGAGTGCTGACGCGCGGTGACTCCTGGGTGCAGCTCGAAGCGCGCTTCAGCCGCGACGACGTGCGGGCGGAATATGTCACGTTTCGCAAGGGGGACCGTATGATCGAGTGGTTTTACAGCGACCGCTGGTATAACATCTTCGAACTGCACGACGTGGACGACGATCACCTGAAGGGCTGGTACTGCAACATCACGCGCCCCGCCGCGATCACGGGCGACACCGTACAGGCCGACGATCTCGCGCTGGATGTGTTCATCGCGCCGGATGGGGCGATCACGGTGCTGGACGAGGACGAGTTCACCGCGCTGCCACTGGATGAGGCGACTCGCGCCCAGGCACGCGCGGCCCTGAACGATCTCAGGCGTCGGGTGGCATTGCGCCAGACCCCGTTTCGGGCAATCCCATCAGCTTGATCATCACCGCTTCGAGGTTGACGCTCAATTCCTGCAAACCGATCTCATCGTTGGTGTACAGCAGGTGCGGGAAGTGCCGGATATCGAAGGGGATATCAGCGATGCTTTGCGCGATGATGATCGTCGGCTTGCCGATGGTGTGCGACATGCCCAGTTCGTAGAACACGTTCGCGTTGCGTTTCGTGCAGTCAGCGATCAGGATTTTGGCGGCCCACATTGCCTCCCAGACATTCGTCATGATCGCGGACCCGGTGAAGAAGTCATCGGCGCGTGCGGTGGTCATGCTCAGCCGTTCCGCCATCGTCGAAATACCCATCTTGTAGACCGGCTCCATCGTGGGATCGAAGGGCATCAGCACGAAGATGTCGCGCCGCAGCCCTTCCGTGATGCGCGGGCGCGGCGAGCGAAAAACGGGGTTCACGCTGATCACGTCCCCGGCGGCGCGCTTTTCCAGTTCGGTCAGGCTGTTGATGCCGAGCGCGTTGAAGATATAGCGCACGCGCGGCGGAATCCCGAAGTAAAACAACTGGATACCATACGTTTCGAGCAGGTCGTCGAACCGGGTAGGCTCCATCGGGTTCTGCTCGCTGACGTGGCGCGCCTGGAGCAAACCGGCACGCACCAGCAGCTTGAGCGACATATAGACCTGAAACTCCAGGTAACCGGAGTGTGTTTCGGGGGATGTGGAAGACGCGGCTCCCTGGGTATGCTGTCGCAAGGTGCGGATAAACTCGTCGCCCCTGATTTCGGCGCTCTGGTTCTGATTGAGCATATCACGCACCAATCGAAAGGTGCGGATGGTCTGAAGCGTGTAATTCGAGGTCATCAAAACTCTTGGCCCCCAGAATCCGGTTAAACAGGCAGCGCGAACCCGTCCCATGTGCCGGTGAATAGATAGCGCACTAAGTCTATCGCACCAATTACCGCAAACGCAAACGCCACCCCCGCCAGCGCCGGGACCGCCAGATCGCGCCAGCGCGCCAGCGTGTTCTCGCGCTGGGTGAGCGTGAGGAACATCACCGCGCCG
>CAZMNL010000180.1:0-4668 GCA_964567525.1 uncultured Anaerolineaceae bacterium | reverse complement strand
CGATGATCGCAAACATCAGCACCACGCCCGCCGCGCTCAGTACGCCCAGGACCACCCGCAGCGCGTCGATATCCAGCAGCACCAGCGCGCCGACCGCGCCCGCCGTCGCATAGAGCGCGCCCAGTTCGCGCAGCGACTCGACCGGGGCCACCGCCGCCGGATAGCGCCACACCAGCCCGCCGAAGACCGGCAGCACCACCGTGATCATGCCCAGCCCGAAGGTCAGGCCGGTCAGCAGGCGCAGCGTATTGTGCGGCTGGTAGGGCGGCTGGTACGCCTCGAAAATGCTCAGGTAGCTGTTCAGCCCGTCGAGCGCGTAAGTCATGCCGACCACCACCATCACGGACAGCACGCGCCAGCCCGGCAGACGCGCCCCGCGCAGCCGACCCCGCGCCGCGAACACCGCCAGCCCGGTCAGCACGCCCAGGTAAATCCCCGTGCAGCGCGCGCACAGCGGCAGCGGGCGGTCGTGCGCGTGGAACGTGCGCTCCGGGATGCGGTGGCAGATCGCGTACCCCACTGCGTCAGCTTTGCCCAGCACGCCGGACGGCGTGCCCGCCAGCCACGCGCCGAAAATGATCCCGCTGAGGATCACCAGCGCCCACACGGTTCCCCGCGCATACGGGC
The DNA here is from genome assembly GCA_964567525.1 of uncultured Anaerolineaceae bacterium. Classification (GTDB taxonomy): domain Bacteria; phylum Chloroflexota; class Anaerolineae; order Aggregatilineales; family Aggregatilineaceae; genus CAYRNY01. The sequence continues at coordinate 4,041 of CAZMNL010000180.1, read as the reverse complement.
GGCTGAGCGACGTTTGGGGGGCGGGGTTTGATGTGTCGTCGATGTACATCCCGATGAATCCTCTATGTTGGCATGACGGGCAGACGTGCATCACGCCGCCCATGCGCTATAATGACACATGAGTCAGGTTTATTGCCAGTCAGGGGACTGTTTCAGGTTTTGGGTAAAAAATCTGTGTTCATCGGTGTTCATGATGTTGTTGGCGAATTAAAAACCTCACCCCCCGGACGCGACCGCAGGTCGCGCGCCCTCTCCAATCGAGTTGGAGAGGGGGAGTAAGCACGCCATTAAGCCCCTCTCCGCGTGTGGAGAGGGGTTTGGGGTGAGGTAAACCGGCGAAAATTCGATTCGCCAACAGCATCTGTTCATCTGTGTCCCATTCTGCTTTTCTGCCGAAAAAACCGAAACGCCCTCACCAGTCAAGGGTAATGCGGTATGCAAATCTTAGTTACCGGTGGCGCGGGATTCGTGGGCGGCGCGTTGGTGCGGCGCCTGGTGGCGCGCGGGGACAGCGTGCGCGTGGTCGATGACCTCAGCGCGGGCGACCCGGCGCGGCTGCCGGACGCGGTGAGTTTTTCGCGCGTGGACGTGAACGACGTGCCCAAGCTGTGGACGCTGTTGCAAGATGTGGACTGCGTGTATCATCTCGCCGCGCGCGTGAGCGTGTCAGAGAGTCTGCGTTATCCGCGCGACTACAACGCGGTCAACGTGGGCGGCACGGTCAGCGTGTTAGAGGCGATCCGCGATGTGGGCGTCAAGCGGCTGGTGTTCGTCTCGTCGGGCGCGATCTACGGCAAGCAGGCGCAGCAGCCCGTGCGCGAAGACATGCCCCCCAACCCCGACTCGCCCTACGCCGTGAGCAAGCTCTCCGCCGAGCACTACGTCAGCACCATCGGCAGGCTGTGGGGCGTGGAGACGATCTGCCTGCGCGTGTTCAACGCCTACGGGCCGGGGCAGCAGCTGCCGGTCACGCACCCGCCGGTCGTGCCGCAGTTCATCGCGCAGACGCTCGCGGGCGGCTCGGTGGTGGTGCATGGCGACGGCGCGCAGAGGCGCGATTTTGTGTACATCGACGACGTGGTGAACGCGCTCGTGGCGGCGGGCACGGTCCCCGCGCCGGAGTCACCGATCATCAACGTGGGCAGCGGCGTAGCGACGAGCATTAACGCGCTCGTGCGCATGATCGAGGTTGTGACCGGCGTGGAGGCGCACCTGCTGCACGTCGGGGAACAGGGCGCGGGCGTGCGGCAGCTCTGCGCCGATCTCTCGCTGGCGCGTGACGTGCTGGGCTTCGCGCCGCGCGTGTTCCTGGAGGACGGACTCCGCCGCACCGTGACCGAGGACGCACGCTTCGCGGGGCGGGTGAAGGTGCGTGGGGGGTGAGACGCGCGTTTGCGCCGCTTCAATCACCGCTTTCAGCCGCCTGACGCAGGGCCAGGAAGACGGTTTTCAACTCTTGTCTGACCGCACTTTCCGGCTCGGCAAGGACAAGTTCCTGATATGTGTCCAGGAACCGCATACGAAGCCGGTGAAACAGGTGCAAGAAATGGCGTAAAAAGCCGATGCAGTCAAGGACCACGACTTCTATGCCACCCGTTCTATCGTAGATGCTGGCGGCATAGTCTTTGACTTCATCGGTGATAATGTCGGTTGTGATAAAGATGTAGTTGTCAATACGTTTTCCAGCGGCGCTGATTTTTTGTAGCGCGTTATCAATATCCACTACGGTCACCCGTTTCGTTTTCATCTCGTAGATTGTGACAACGTTATCGTCATCTATCAGGCTGATTTCCAGGTCACCCAGTGCCCCGGTTTGACTGTCCGCCGCTGTATGCGCCTGAAGCGGTAACACCTGCTCTGCCAGAAAATCCTGGGCTGCTCTGTAGGCGGCGGCAACCACCAATACAGGAAGCCGGCTGGCACGTGGCGATTTCAGATGTTGGATTATAAGTGTCACGATCCCTTCAGCGGATAGCGGAACTGGATCATCACCGTATCTAAGAGCGGTGATTTGCATTTCGAGTTGATGCTGACGCTCGTTTCTGTAGATCAGCAGACATCGGATGATCTCGGCGAGGAGGTCTTCAGCCGTTATGAGCCGGTTGTGAACCGCATCCAGAAGTTCAAGGGCTGCATCATAGGCGATTCTGGGTTTGCCCTCTAACGCTATTCCCGGCACAAGCGTGGAATTTCTATTTCTCAGGGCTGGGGTGAGGAATGCTGTGGTGGGATTACACGGAAGTTGGTGTTCGTGGATGAAGGCTGATAAATAGGCCTCGTCATATGAACGGCCTGAGAATGTATCTTCATCACCGATTTGTGTATAAGGTTTACGAATATCTACTTCTGGTCGATGGATTTTAGCCAGCGAGCAAGCCATCAGTAATCGCGTCGTAGCGCGATTACGATTGCGACAAACAAGTTCAATCTTCTCTGCAATTTTGGTAACTTCAATAATGGGCGTGTCGCGGTGTGCCCATGCACGTTGGAAGGTTAAATCAAGGATTGCTGCCGGTTCTGCCACTCCGTTTCCTCCTCTGGATGGTAGTTAACCCACAAAACTTCTACCCGGTTTTGTTTGACTGAATGGATAGTCTTGCTAGGACCCTCAATTTGTCGCCAGTTCCCGTATAATTCATCCATTAAGTCACAATGATAACTGGACAGCGCAACTTTGCCTTTGACCTGATGGAGAACCTTAGCCAGCGCTCTGTGTTGATCGTCGGTCATCTCGTAGCTGTAAGCGTTGCTGTCTCCTCTAGAGCCGTGAGGATATGGAGGATCACAGTAAAATAGCGTTTCTTCACTGTCGTAACGTTGAATCACTTCGATAGCCGGTGCATTTTCAATTTGTACACGCAAAAGACGCTGCGCAATTTCCGGCAGCGCTTCGACTGCGCCCAACCATCTAGAGACGGCTCCCGCCATCCCTGCCCGGCTGGTCAAACGACAGTGTGCCCAGCGCCCCGAACTGGCTGTTTGCGCCAACCCGGTGCGTACCTGCCGGGCCCGGACATAGAAACGCCTCGCTCTCTCTAACTCGGACAGCCCGTTGGTGGGTTCAATGATCGCTTTTTCAAATTCTTCGCGGGAAAATGGCGTCAGGCCAATCGCCTCGATGAGGGCATCTTTCTGATCACGTAACACGCGAAAGAAGTTAGCTACCTCTCCATCCAGATCATTGTAAGTTTCAACCGGCGACGGCTCGCGGTTGATGAGCACAGCAGCAGAACCACCGAACGGCTCACAGAAATGTTTGGTATAGGGCAGCAAAGGCAAAAGCCAGTCAAGGTGACTGAATTTGCCACCGTACCAACCGAAGGCAATCGATTTTCCCATGCCTCGTGTTTTCCCGATTCTCATTGTAGTGCAACAGTTGTTCTATGATAACCCTGTGGAACGCTCTTGTCTATTTCCATTTCTGCCTGGGTCCGGCAAAATGTAGCAGGCAAGGGCGTGTGAGACTTCCCCCCATTGTAGCACCCCGCACCCGACCTGCTATACTTGCCCCGTTGGCTCGTCACAGCAGTTCGAGAAACTCATCGACGGATAGACCCGCTTGCCGGATTATGCCCCGGAGTGTGCCGGTTTTTAGTTCTTTGTGGTTGGGGACTGTCACCCGGCCCGATGGATTGTCACGGCGCAAGGTGATATGGCTGCCCCTTTGCCGTGACACGTAAAAGCCCACTTTTTCCAGCGCCGTGATACATTCTCGCGCCGAAATGACCGGCAGCTTGGGCATCAGACCGCGACCGTTTCAATGCTCAGCGCGCCGACTTCGGGCGGCACGTCCTCGCCTGCCGCGATCATGTCTTCAATGTGCAGGGCAATCGCCTCTTTGATGTTTTCCAGGGCTTCTTCTTTGGTTTCGCCCTGGCTGAAACACCCCGGCAAACTGGGCACGTCCACCCAAAAACCGCCTTCTTCCGCTGGATGCAAAATAACCTGACGTGTTGGCATAGCACAATCCCTCACTCTCTGAATTCAATGGGTGTGGCTATTTTACGTTTGAGCCATAATCGATGACTGTTTCACTGAAAA
>CAZMNL010000179.1:0-6410 GCA_964567525.1 uncultured Anaerolineaceae bacterium | reverse complement strand
TTGAACAGACTGTAGGATTACGGATTTGGGGATGTAAATCTACGGAAAATCGGGGCGGTTTTACGGGACTTTCGCACTTTGTATGGAATCTCCGGATCGCCACACACATTTCCTCTTAGTTTTCGCTTCGATTAACACGAACTATGGATGCTGTTGACGAAGTCAGTTTGAGGATGTTTTTGGGGCAGTTCTGCCGAGTTGTTGAAAGGAAATTCACAAAAATCCTTCACCCAAAACGGGTTCGCCAACAGCGTCAATTGCGGAAGAGTCAAAAGGGTACCTTGACATGTTTAGGCCATATTGCTACAATCCAACCTAATTGATAAGATTTTTCAATTAGAAGATGTGCGCTATCACATGAAGCTGTTTATCCTGGGTGGTACAGAGCCTGTAAATGCTCTGAATCGAATACGGTCTATAAATCCAAAAGGAGAGGATATAATGCGTCATTTTTCCCGTTTTACACTCTTGCTACTGCTCCTGTCGTTCTTAATTGTGCTGCCGGTACAGGCACAAGACGATGACTTGTTGCAGGTGACAGTCAGCATTCTACCCCAACAGTATTTTGTCGAACGTATCGGTGGAGATCGTGTCGCTGTCAATGTGATGGTGCAGCCAGGTGAGTCACCCGGCACCTACGAACCGACCGCCCAACAGTTAATAGCCCTCAGCGAATCAGCGGCGTATTTCAGCATCGGTGTTCCGTTTGAGCGGGCATGGTTGGATCGTATCGCTGATGTGAATCCCAATATGCTGATGGTCGATACGACACATGGTATTCAGCGAGTTGGTATGCAAGATCATGGTGCTGACCTGCCCGACGACTACGTAACACCGGAAAAACCAGACCCGCATGTTTGGCTTTCCCCAGAACTTGTTGCGGTGCAGGCGAACAACATTTTCCAGTTTCTGGCTGCGCTCGACCCAGCAAATCGTGATTTCTACCGTGAGAATCTCGATGCATTTCTGGCGGATATCGCTGATCTCCAGACGGACATTCACGAGACATTGGATGGGGTAGAAAACCGTAGTTTTATTGTGTTCCATCCAGCCTGGGGCTACTTCGCGGACGAGTTTGGCCTGACGATGATTCCGGTTGAGGTTGGGGGGCAGGAACCCAGCGCCCGTGAACTGGCCGATCTCATCAATCAGGCGCAGGGCCTCAACGTATCCGTGATCTTTGCCCAACCGGAGTTCAGTACGACGGCAGCTCAGACCATTGCTGATGAGATCGGCGGCGAGGTCATGCTCATCAGTCCGTTGAACCCCAACTGGCTGGAAAATATGCAGAACGTCGCAACAATCTTTGCTGACGTGTTGAGCGCACAATCGTAAGTAACACTTGCATCCAGTACGATAAACGAGCATCCGGCCTGTGATATGCAGGTCGGATGTATTAGGCGGCAGAGTTGGTCCCATGAGCAGAACAGTCATTGAAGTGCAATCACTATGGGCGGGCTACGATCACGAAACGGTGCTACAAGACGTGAATTTCACGGCGTATGCGCAGGATTTTGTGGGCATCATCGGTCCCAACGGCGGCGGCAAGACGACCTTGCTAAAGGTGTTGCTAGGTTTGTTGACACCCTGGCAGGGCAGTGTGCAGATTATGGGTGAACCCATCCCGCGAGGGCGGCGTCACCTGGGGTATGTACCGCAGGGTGCGGATTTCGACCGTGCGTTTCCGATCACCGTTTGGGACGTGGTCCGTCTGGGTTTGCTGCGACCGGGTAAACTGCTGCGGCGCTACACGTCCACCGATAACGATCGGGCCGCTGAAGCCCTGCGCAGCGTCGATATGCTCGATCTGCGCCACCGTCCCATCGGGGTGCTTTCCGGGGGCCAGCGGCAGCGGGTTTACATCGCGCGCGCACTGGTGGCACAACCGCAGATTCTGTTGCTCGATGAACCAACGGCCAGTGTAGACCCCGAAATTCGTACCAGTATCTACGACCTGCTGCGCGAACTCAATGAGCAGATCACAATCATCATCATTTCCCACGATGTCGGTGTGATTTCGTCGTTTGTAAAGACTATCGGTTGTCTGAACCGTTATCTGTTCTATCACAATGCAAAGGAACTGACGACCGAGATGCTAGAAGCTGCCTATCATTGCCCAATCGACCTGATCGCACACGGGGTGCCACATCGCGTCCTGCCCGAACACCATCATAACAGAACCAAAGAAAAGGAAACACACCATGCTGGTTGAGATGCAGGAAGCCCTGCAATTCGCATTCATGCAGAATGCCTTCAAAGCCGGATTGCTGGTTAGCCTGGCAGCAGGGATCATTGGTACCTATGTGGTCATCACGCGGACAGTGTTTATCAGTGGTGGGGTGGCACATGCGGCCTATGGCGGTATCGGGATTGGCTACTACTTGGGTGGCGATCCAGTGATCGGCGCGACAATCTTTGCGCTGGTGGCAGCTCTGGGAATGGGTGTGGTGCAAAAGAAAACACGCCAGCGGTCGGATACGCTTATTGGTGTGATGTGGGCCGTAGGTATGGCACTGGGCATTATCTTGATCGATATGACAGACGGTTACAAAGCTGACCTCATGAGCTACCTGTTTGGGAGTATTCTGGCCGTGCCGGATCGTGACATCACGATGATGCTGGGACTCAATGCCGCGATACTGCTAGTGGTAACACTGTTTTATAAAGAACTTCTGGCGATTGCCTTTGACGAAATCTACGCAGAGACGCGTAATTTGCCGGTGCTGGCGCTCTACCTGGGGCTGCTGCTGCTCATTGCACTAACGGTAGTTATGATGATGCGGGTGGTGGGGTTGATCATGGTGATTGCGCTGCTGACGATCCCGGCAGCGATCAGCGGCATGTTCGTCCACGAACTACGACGCATGATGGTTCTGGCGGTGGTCCTGGCAATGACATTTACCTTCACCGGGCTGTGGCTGTCTTACTTCTATAATCTGACATCGGGTGCAACGATTATCCTGGTGGCTGCAATGGCCTATGTACTTAGTCTGGGGTTGTATTCGCTGTTGCGCGTGGCAGGAAGGCCTGAAAAGATCACGCCCATTTAAGAGTGATCGGTTTAGTCGATCACGTACCTGAGATGTACTTCCCCTTACCTGGATAGAGGCACGCTTCTGTATCGTTGTGCTGCGCGAACCCTTTACCATCGAGAAATTTCTGGCTGTTCTTTGACGGAGATGCCCATCATGGACGACCGCATACCGATCACAATTCTGTCCGGCTTTTTGGGAGCCGGGAAAACCACGCTGCTCAACCGTATCCTGCATGCCGATCACGGGCTGCGGATCGCTGTGCTGATTAACGACTTCGGCGCGATCAACATTGATTCGCAGCTCGTAGTTGGCGTCCAGGGTGAAACGGTGAGCTTATCCAATGGCTGTATCTGCTGCTCGATTCGCGATGATCTCGCGATTGAAGTGCTGCGTCTGTTGACGCGACCTGAGCCGCCGCAGCACATTATCATTGAAGCGAGCGGCGTATCCGACCCTTATGCGGTGGCGATGACATTCACGATGGGCGACCTGCGTACCCTGGTAGGCATCGACAGTATCATCGCCGTGATCGACGCCGAGCAGGTGCGCTCGCTCCGGCGCAAAGACCGCTTGCTGGCGATGGACCAGATCGGTGCTGCTGACATTGTGGTGATTAACAAAACCGATCTGGTCATGCCGGATGAATTGAATACCCTGAAGAAGTGGCTAAACAAGCATTTTACACGTCCGCGCATTCTCGAAGCGACCTACGGGCAGTTACCGCTGGAACTCATTCTGGGCAGCGGCGCTTACGATCCACAAATGCTCGCTGTGCGCGAGCCGCGTGATGTGCACGTCCACCGTCAAGAAAGCGAGCATGATCATCACGATCATGAAGAACATGATCACGAACATCACCATCACGACGATCACACGCTGATCTACGGCACGTGGAGCTATACCACCACGCAGCCGCTCTCGTTCGTGGCACTGCGCGAAACGGCCAAAGCGCTCCCCGCTCCCATCTTCCGCGCCAAAGGGGTAGTCTACCTTCAGGATGCGCCCGAACGGAAGTTTGAGTTTCAGGTTGTCGGACGGCGCATTAACTTGATGCTAGGACAAGAGTGGGGCGACGAGACGCCGCAGACGCAGATCGTCGTGATCGGCGCGGAGGGGGGCGTCGAGCCGCGCGAGTTGCAGGCGCGCTTCGATGCCTGTCTGGTCGGGCACACACGCTTCAAGCCGGACCCCATGATTCAATCTGCCATGAACCTGCTGCGCCAGAATGCAGCAGCCTCAGATTAGGCTGTTCCACAAGGAGAAAGCAACAATGTCGCAGAAAAAACTGCCCGTAACCGTGTTATCCGGTTTCCTCGGCTCCGGGAAAACCACGCTGCTCAACCATATCCTGAACAACCGCGAAGGCCGGCGCGTGGCGGTGATCGTCAACGACATGAGCGAGGTCAATATCGACGCACAACTTGTGCAGCAAGGCGGGGCCGAGTTGAGCCGGGTAGATGAAAAGCTGGTGCAGATGACCAACGGCTGCATCTGCTGCACTCTGCGCGAAGACCTGCTGGCGGAAGTCGGGCGGCTGGCGCAGGAAGGCCGGTTCGATTACCTGCTGATCGAGGCAACCGGCATCGCCGAACCGCTGCCCATCGCTGTGACGTTTACCTTTCCGTTGGATGGCGAGCAGATGAGCCTATCCGATATCGCCGAACTGGACACAATGGTAACCGTCGTGGACGCGGCCAACTGGCTGCAAGACTACCAGGAGGCCCGGCGGCTGAAGGATATGGGAATGGGGATGTCCGAACAGGATACCCGCACGGTGGTCGATTTGCTGGTGGAACAGGTCGAGTTTGCCAACGTGATCGTGATCAACAAAACCGATCTGGTCGATGAAGCCGACCTGGGCCAGCTCAAGGACATTCTGCGCCACCTGAACCCCTCAGCGCAGATCATCGAAGCCGCTTACGGGCTGGTTCCGCTGGATCGCGTGTTGAATACCGGTTTGTTCGACTTCGATGAGGCGCAGCAATCCCCCGGCTGGGCGCAAGAACTCGCCGGTAACCATGTGCCGGAGACGGAAGAATATGGCATCGGCAGTTTCGTTTTTCGCGCGCGGCGGCCCTTCCACCCCGAACGGCTGTGGGACTTCATCCGTTCCGGTGGTTTTGCCGGTGTGCTGCGCTCAAAAGGCTTCATCTGGCTGGCGACGCGCCACGATGAGGCTTACCAGTGGTCGATTGCTGGGCGTATCGCACGTTTCAACTTCATGGGGCGCTGGTGGGCGACGGTCGAACAGTCACAATGGCCCGACACACCCGACTATCGCGACTATATCCAGGCGAATTGGCAGGAGCCGTTTGGCGACCGTCGCCAGGAAATTGTTTACATCGGCATGGAGTTCGATCGGGCCGCTCTCGCCGCCCAGCTTGAAGCATGTTTGTTGACAGATGATGAACTGCGCCAACTGGATCAGGCGGCTGATGTGTTTGTGGATCCGTTCCCTCAAATGCCGGTTCCAAATCCCAATTGATCAAGGATGAGATGATGGCAAGCAAACGAAATATCAGTCAGAGGAAACCTCAGTTTGGTCAGCGCCGCAGCCATTCAATGCAAGCCACCAAGCGGCAGTTCAAACTCAATATGCAGTGGACGAATGTCTATGTACCGGAATTGGGGCGAACGGTGCGTATTAGGGTGAGTGTTGGGGAACTTAAGACGATTGACAAAATCGGATTGTCCGCCTTCCTCAAGCGCCAGGGATTATCGCTCAACCAGGTGAGAAAGTTCTGACCATGCGTGAGGTGAGTCCTTTTGGCGACGCCCGGCGCGAATGCCTGCGCGAGCATTATAAGCAGGTGGTGCGTGAGCACAACATGCGACGACATGGTGATGTGACGCGAATCATGCGTCAAGCCGGGTTCACTGAAGATGAGTTGATCACACTCCACATTCAGGCAACGATGCTCGGCGAAGGCATGATGGATGATTTTTACGTATCCGACCTGGCGGCCCTGGAAACCTACCGGCAGCAGCGCATTTTGCAGCAAAAGCATAACAACAGTTGCACCTGCCGCGCGTGCCAGGTGCGTCATAAGAAACGAGGACGATAAACATGGCGAAGAAAAAAGATGTTCGTATGGTGGTGAAACTCCGCAGCACGGCCAGCGGTCATGTGTATATTACTCAAAAGAACCGCCGTAATGATCCACAGCGGCTTGAACTCATGAAATACGATCCGTTTGTGCGCAAGCACGTTTTGTACCGGGAAGCGAAATAACACGATGCCAGAACGTTTACCTGTAACCGTCCTATCCGGCTTTTTAGGGTCGGGCAAAACCACTGTCCTGAATCACGTCCTGAACAACCGCGAAGGGCTGCGGGTCGCAGTGATCGTCAACGATATGAGCGAGATCAACGTCG
>CAZMNL010000178.1:0-6432 GCA_964567525.1 uncultured Anaerolineaceae bacterium | reverse complement strand
GACGCCTACCCGTATCTCGACCTGCTGCTGCTGTTCGTGTGGCCGGGCATCGTGAATCTGAAAGTCACCGCGCCGGATGGCTCACTGGCTGGCGTGATATCGGGCATTTACGCGCTGGACCGCGCCCGCGCCTGGATCGTCACCGTCGGCACGGACCCGGCTCACCAGCGGCGCGGCATCGGTGAATTCCTGCTGCACACGATGGAGCAGCGCATCGGGCGGCCCTTCATGCAACTGACCGTGCGCGCCGGGAACATGCCCGCCATCCGGCTCTACGAAAAAACCGGCTACACCGTACTCGACCGCCGCTTGCGCTATTACCGCGACGGCGAAGACGGACTGGTCATGCAAAAACACGTCGGAGACTCCCCCTGATGAAGACAAAACGTTCCCTGATCCTGCTGGTGTTGTTGTTCGCGCTGTTGGCGAGCGTGGCGATAGCGGCCTGCTCGCTCACCACGTCCGGCGACGACAGGCCGCCGGGCGCAGACCAGACCATCACCGCACGCGAGACTCAGCGCGCCGGTGCTTTCGCCACGCTGACCGCCGAGCCGCGTAATCTTGTGGCATTCATGGGCATCCCCGAAGGGCAGGTCAGCCCTTACGGCCCCGTCGGCTGTGACAGCTACCTGGTCCCGGTCGAAGTCGGAACCTACGCGCCCGGCACACCCCCCGACCAGGTGATCGCCTCGGCGCTGGCGGGTCTGCTCGCCATTGACGAGCAGTTCTACACCGCCGGGAATCTCTATAACGCGCTGGCGCTGTCCACGCTGGCAGTGGACAGCGTGACGATTGACACGAACGGGCAGACCGTGATCGCGCTCTCCGGCGAGGTGATGCTGGCGGGAGTCTGCGCCGACGCACTGCTCGCCGCGCAGATCGAGTTCACCGCGCAGCACTACGGCGACGTGACCGGCGTCAGCGTGACGATCAACGGCACGCCCCTGCCGGAGATTCTGTCGGGACAGTAGGGGATCACAACGCCGGGAACGTGATAAATTCCACGTCGCCGGACTCGAGGTCAAGGATCGCTATCGAGCGTTCTTCGGGCTTGTTACCACCCAGCGCACCAGGGTTGATGATGCGAATCCCGTAGCCGCTGTGGTACTCGTTACGGCGTTCGTGCGTGTGCCCATGACACAGATACGCATATTTGCCGCTGACCTGCAAGCGGAACATTTCGGCGGCGCGGTCGCCATGCGTGACCGCGATGCTCGCGCCGTCCAGTTCGACGATCTGCGTCTGTTTGGGCGGGCGCACCCCGACCGCTTTCGCCGTGTCGATCAGCGTGGACTGCGCGCGGTCCATGTTGCCGAACACGAAATACACGTCCCAGCCCACGAACAACCGCACGATCTCCGGCGTGGTGAGGTCCCCACAGTGGATCAGCGTCCTGATCCCGCGTGCGCGGAAGGTATCCAGCGCGGCGCGGGTATTGCGCGCGTTGTCGTGTGTGTCGGAAAGCAAGCCGATTTTCACGATCTAAACCCTCCGGTTGGCCTAAAGCGTCAGCCCGGCAGCCCGGCATACGGCGCGGTCAGATAGCCCGTGACCGGCTGCATGGTGGTGCGGTCCACCGCCTGCACCGCTGCAAACCCGATTCCGTGCCAAAAGTCTTTGGCGTGCCAAAAGTCCAGCGACGGCGGCGCGCCGCGCAGGTGGGCATAGTACAACGTTAGCACAGTCGCATGGGCGGCGACGATGAGTGATTCATGAATGGGATGCCGCGCGAGGATATCATCCACTGCCGCGCAGAAACGCGCGCGCGCGGCGGCGGCGTGCTCCCAGCCCGGCAGCGGCGCGCGGTCGGGTTCGGCGAAAAACCGCGCCTGCGCCTCCAGGAATGCTTCGCGCCCGGCCCAGCGGTCGCGCTGCGCCTCGGCTAAACCGGGTAGAACGTGGTGCGGGATGCCATAACGCGGCGCGGCAAGCTGCCCCACAACCGCCGCCTTGTAATGATCGCTGGTATAAACCGCCGTCACCCGTGCCCAGAAGGGCGCATCCAGCAGCGCGAAGACCTGCGCGCGTCCTGCGGGGTTCAGCCGCCACTGTGACGCCGGGATCGCGGCGTTGGGCTGCGTCTGCGGGTGGCGCACGAGATACAGGTACGCGCGTGCATCGCCTGAATCAGTCGTCATCACGAACTTCGTATTCCCCTTCAAGTATCTGCGGGGGGTCTGCGCGGCGCGGGGCCTCGTCGTAATAGCCCTTGCGCTTGCCCTCGCGGTATTCCTGCACAACTTCCGGCGGCGCGCTGCGGATGAACAGTTGCAGCCCAACCAGGAACGCGCTCAGGTCGTCGAACACGCCGAACGGCAGAAAAATATCGGGGATCAGGTCCAGCGGCGAGATAATGTAACCGATCATCGCCAGCGGGATCAGCTTCGCCATGCCGCTGACGCGCCGGTCGAAGAACAGGCGCACGGCCAGCGACACATCGCGCGCCAGCCGCGTCAGCAGGTCGGGATCGGGGCGGCGGCGTTGTTGTTTACGTTTTGCCATTTTCGCGGTCCTCTACTTTCCTACACTTTCTACACTTCTATACGCAGGAACGCGCGACGTGTTCCGGCGCATCGCGGCAAACCCGCTCACTGTGACCAGCCCCACCAGCACGATCCCGGCGTAAAACGGCATTCCCGGATCGCGCGCGTAAAGCACGCCCGCCGCATTCGCCGCGATGATCGTCGCCAGCCCCGCCAGCGTATCGACCAGCGCGAAGGCCATGCCGCGCTGGTGTTCCGCCACGTAGCGCGCGATCACAGCGGTGGACAGCGGGCGCGCCGCGTAATGCGCGCCGAGCAGGAAGACCGCCACCACGACCACGACCGCCGATCCACTGACCAGGAACAGCGCAAACGCGATCATCACCAGCCACAACGCGCTGTAGAATCCGCGCCAGGCCGTCATGCGCCCCAGCAGCAAGCTGAATACTGCCGTGCCCAGCGCATTGATCGATCCAAACGCGCCGATGGTCGTGCGCGAAAAGCCGCGCGCCTCTTCGAGATACTGCGACGAGAGCGTTTGCCCGATCAGCACAGCCACCAGCCCAATCGTGAGCAGCACCAGCGCCATCAGCACACGGCGGCGCAGCATACCCCGGTTATTGTACCCGCGCGGCTGTTCCGGGACCGGGTAACGCCGCGTGCGCGTGACGACAATCGCGCTCCACGCGAACCAGATCAGGCTGAGCAGGTACACGGTGCGCAGCCCGAACCGGTCCCCCAGCCAGCCGCCGATCAGCGGCGTGACCATGATCCCCAGCGAATACGCCGCCCACAGCAGCGTAAACGACGCCTGCACCGGCAGATCGGCGCGGCGCGTGGGATCGTGGCGCGCGGCCTGCGCGATATACAGGTTCGAGATCGGGATCGCCGCCGCTGAAATACCGTACAGAAAGAAGCCCGGCGCGGCCCAGCGCCAATCCGGGGCGACCGCCATCACCAGCACGCCCACAAAGCCCATATACCACCCCGGCAGCAGCATCTTGCGCGCGCCGAGCCGGTCCGCCAGAATCCCCGCCGGAAGGATGAACAGCAAACGCCCCCAACCCCACAGCCCGATCACAAACCCGGCCTGCTCCGGGGTCGCGCCCAGAGACTTGGCATACAACGGCTGGATGAACATCCACAGCCCCTCGCCAATGCCCCACAACACATACGACCACATCACCAGCCGGGTATCGCGCCCGATATCACGCCATAACTGCCGCATGGGTTTAATGGCCTTTCGCGTGGTGGTGACAACATGCGCGGGTTTCCCCCCTCTCCAGGGCGTGGAGAGGGAAGATCAAGGGGGGTGAGGCTTGCCAGGTGAACACGCTCATGTCCCCGACCGCGCGCGGATAAAGTCCCAGACCAGTTCGAAGACCGTATCGCGCTCGTCATCCTGCGTCAGCACGTGATCGCTGTGTTCGAGCGTGTGTTGCACCAGGTCCGCGCTGCGCACGCCGTCCGCGACCTGCTGCATGTTGTCAAACGGCACGGTGCGGTCGGCTTTCGAATACACCAGCAGCAGCGGCGCGGTGATCTGTGGCAGGTGCGCGCGGACCTCGCCCATCAGCGCGTGAAGCTGCGCGACGGCGGCGGTCGGGTTGCGCTCGTCATAGGCCACGCGCCCGTAATCGTCGCGCCCCATCGCGCGCTGGACCTCGCGCACGCGCGCATCGAGATTATCGCTCACATCGGCGGGGTAGTACGGGCGCACGAACTTGAGCATTCCCGCCAGCGGCAGCAGCCGGTTATCGACATACAGCGGCGCAGCCAGCACCGCCGCCCCATCAACCAGCCCTGCCGCCGCCGCGCGCAAGCTCAACAACCCGCCCATCGACAACCCCACCGCGTGGACGGTTTCGCAGCGCGCGCGCACTAGCGCGAGTCCGTCCAGCACGCTTTCGTACCAATCCAGCCAATGCTGGCGACGCATCATGTCGGGGGTGGTGCCGTGCCCGGCCAGGCGCGGCACAAACACGGTCATGCCCTGCGCGTTGAGGTACTCCGCCAGCCAGCGCATTTCTTCCGGCGACGCGGTGAAGCCATGCACGCAGACCGCGCCCACCGGCCCGCCATCCAACAGGAACGGCTCCGCGCCGCGCCGAATTGAGGGTAATTGAGTCGTCATCGTTTTCTGATCCCGGCAAAACCAACTAAAAACGGCTGCTTGCTTTGTAAGCGCTGCACGCGGCTCAAAGGGCCGCCAACAGCGTAACGGCTAAGTTTAACACGCCGCAAGAAGGCTGTACAGAGTAGGCGCTTACGCGCAAATGTTGCTATACTGCGGGTGAGCAGATCGACACCATCCAGGAGACAAAACCCGTGAAGCAACCGCTTACCGTGTTCGCTGTGGCGCTTGTGCTGGCGCTGGCCGTGATCGCGCTGCCGGTCCCGGCGGGCGCGCAGGAGGGCGTTTACCCGCTGCCCGCGCCGCTATACATTCTCGACAGCGCCGGGGCGCTGCTGCGCATCGACCCGGCCAACGGCGCGCAGACGCAGCTTTCCAACACCAACCAACCGGTCGCTGACTTCGCTATCGCGCCGGATGGTCACTGGGTCGCCTTCCGCACGGTGGAAGAAGGCATGGTGATCATCAGCCAAATCGCCGGGCAAAGTGGCTACGTGCTGGAATTCGCCAGCGCCGCCCCGCCCCGCGGCCCGGCCCAAACGCTCGCATGGTCGCCGGACGGTTCCGCGCTGGCGTATATCGTGCCGGGCGGCGTGCGGCTGGCGTATCCCGGCGCGGGGCTTTACGGCGAAGCGGAATTCGGAGTCGTACAGGGCGCATGGCGCGAACTCTACTGGGAATCGCTGGATACGCTGGTCGTCAGTGACGCGGCGGGCAATGCCACGCGCATCAGCGGCATTGTCAACCAGTGGACCGTCACAACGGCCCCGGACCTGCCCGCGCGCCCACAGCCGGTCGTGCCGTCCTACCTGACCGGCGAAGGCGTCATGCTCGATAACCAGACGGTGATACCGGGCACGGCGGGCGCAGCCGCGTTCGCCTGGGGACCGCCTCCCCCGCCCCAGGTCGCCGGACACACCATGTCCGCCAACCTGTACTTTATCGCGCCGGGCGCGGACGGCATCGACCAGGTATGGCGGCTGCCGGGTGACGGCAGCGCACCGGAACCACTGACCACCGATCCCGACCCGGTGACGGGCTACGGCGTCAGTCCCGGCGAGACACAGATCGCCTATATCGCCGGGGATGCGCTGCTGGTCCACGACAACGCCAGCGGCGCGCTGGTCCAGCTCGCGCTGCTGGACATGGAGTCGCAGGCGGTGAATCCACGCTGGAGTCCTGACGGGATGCAGATCGCCTATCACGACCGGCGCGGCGTGTGGGTCGTGCTGGCCGACGGCGCGCAGCCGCCGCGCATCGTGATCCGCAGCACCCCTTATACTGAGCAGACCAACCCCGGCGACGTGCGCTTCTACCACGATCCGCGCTGGAGTCCTGATGGGGCGCAGCTGCTGGTCGGCGTAGGGCTGTGGGAAGGCGCGATCCTGGGCGTGCTGGACCTCGCCACCGTTACGGATACGGATACCCTGGTCGCGCTTCCGGGGGCCGTGACCAACCAGGGCCGCTGGACAGACGACGGGCGCGTGCTGGCGTGGTCGTCGTTCTATGCATATTCCGAGCCGGGGCTGTTCCTGCTCGATCCCGCGCAGCCGGACGCCGACCCCGTGCGCCTGATCGACCGCAAGGCCGTGTATGACGCGGTTCCCGGCCCGGCGGGGAACTGGTACGCGCTGGTGAATGACGTGGTACAGATGGGGCCGAACTTCCTGCGCGTGTGGCAGGCATCATCACCGGACAGCGGTTTTGGGCCGGTCTTCCCGGAAGCGGCGGGCGGCTTTGCCGGGTTCGCGCAGCTTTCCACCAACGGATCGCAGTTCATTATCGCGGGCGTGCAGCCGCGAAACGAACAGGATA
>CAZMNL010000177.1:0-6456 GCA_964567525.1 uncultured Anaerolineaceae bacterium | reverse complement strand
GCACTGGGTCTGCATCACCGACGCGGACGGCACCTACCCCAACGCGCGCATCGCGGACCTGCTGGCGCACGCCGAAGAACAGCACGCCGATATGGTCGTTGGCGCGCGCACCGGCGAACACGTCAAAATCCCGCTGACGCGCCGCCCGGCAAAATGGGCGATCCGGCAGTTAGCGATCTTTGTGGCGGGCGAGCCGATCCCCGATATCAACTCCGGCTTGCGGCTGTTCCGGCGCGAGGCGGCGCTGCGCTTCTTCGGCATCCTGCCGGACGGCTTCTCGTTCACCACCACGATCACGTTAGGGATGATGACCAACGGCTACCTGGTGAAGTACGTGCCGATCAACTATCATGCGCGCGTGGGCCGTTCCAAGATTCGCCCCATCCAGGATACGCTGAATTTTATCCAACTGGTGCTGCGCATCGCGTTGTACTTCCGACCGCTCAAGGTCTTCGTGCCGCTGAGCGCGGTGCTGCTGGTGATCGCGCTGGCCTGGGCGCTGTTCAGTAAACTGGTACTCAACGAACTCGCCGACGTGACCACGCTGATCATTACCATGACGGCGGTGCAGGCGCTCATGATCGGGATGCTGGCGGAGTTGATCAACCAGCGCACCCCCAACGTCTACCGGGAGTAAACGCGCGATGACTCTGACCGACTCGACTCTGGCGGTGTTTGCACGCCTGCAACGGGATGTAATCCGCCCCGGACTCTGCACCCACTGCGGACTCTGCGCGGGGCTTTCCGGCGGCACGCTGATCATGGCGGACTCGGCGCACGGCCCGCTGCCACAGCCCGCCGGAGACGCACCCGCCGCCGTGCCGCCAATCGCGTATGACGTGTGTCCGGGCCGGGGCGTGCCGTACCCCGCGCTGAGCGAACACATCTTCGGGCGCGCGCCCGAAAACTGGCTGATCGGTAATTTTGAGGCTGTGTACCTGGGTTATTCCGCCGTGCCGGAGGTGCGCGCGCGCGGCGCGTCCGGCGGCGTGATCACGCAAACGCTGCTGCACCTGCTCGCTACCGGGCAGATTGGCGGCGCGGTGGTCGTGCGGCAGGGCCAGCCCGAACCCTGGCAGGCACAGGCCGTGATCGCGCGCACGCCGCAGGAGATTATCGACGCCAGCCAGAGCGTGTATGCGCCGGTCCCGGTGCTGGAGATTCTGCCGCAGATGGCCGCGTTTGAAGGGCGCTTGGCGTTCGTCGGGCTGCCGGACCAGGTCGCGGCGCTGCGGCGTTTGCAGCAGGCCGGACACCCCGCCGCGTTGAAGGTCGTGATCGTGCTGGGGCCGTATGTCGGCACGAACATGTATTCCGGCGCGATTGCCAGTTTCTTACGCTCCAACGGGGAACGCGATATCACGCAGATCGCGCGGCTGCGCTACCGTGAGGGCGAATGGCCCGGCCACCTGCACATCACCATGCAGTCCGGGCGCGTGCTGCAAGCGGAGAAATTCTACTATAACTACCTGATCCCGTTTTACATCACGCGCAGCACGTTACTATCGGTGGACTTCGCCAACGAGCTGACCGATATCTCGGTGGGTGATGCGTGGCACCCGGATTATGAGACGCTCGGTGAGGGCTTCTCGGTGGTGGTGGCGCGCACCCCGCGCGGCGCGGCGGTGTTGGAATCCATGCGCGAAGCGGGAGTCGCCCACCTCGAACCGCTGGCGATGGACCGCGCGCTGGCTATGCACGGGCACATGCTGGACTTCAAAAAGCGCGGCGCGTTTATCCGTTTCGGCTGGCGGCGAGCGGCGGGGCAGCAGGTCCCCGATTACGGCTATCGCCCGGTGGGGACGCCGTTTTCACGCTACGCGGTCGAAGCCGTGATCACGACGATCTTTTTGCTGGCGGGCACGCGGTTGGCGCGGCGCGCCGTTGAGTTCATCCCGATATCGATCCTGGGACCGCTGTTTAACACGCTGCGCAAGCGCTGGAAAGCGGCCTCTAAGCCGGTCAAACGGAAAGGTTTACAAGAGGTGTCTTTCGAAGTTACGCCCGAAAAACGGGAATCAACGCCGGGTGCAGCGCCCGGCAAAACCGCGCTGCCGCTGCGTATCCTGCGCGGGGCGTGGCACATGCTGCGCACCACCTTTGAGGAAGTGCGCCACTGGACGCGCGCGACGTGGACGTTTGCTGACGTGGGCGCGCACTGGGACGCCACCGAAGACTACGACGCGATCAACGAGGAAACTTATTCGTACTTCCGGCGCTTTGTGGACGGGCTGCGGCTCGGAGGCGAACACATGCCGGACGGCGCGCACGTGCTCGACTTCTGCGCGCGCACGGGCAACGGCACGCTGTATTTCTACAAGCACGGCAAGGTCGGCTCGGCGGTGTGCGCGGACGTGTCGGAGTTTCAGGGTGCGATCTGCCGCGAGCGCCTGCGCGAAGGCGGCTTCGCGGCGTTCGAGTGGGTCCGGGTGGACGACTACACGCTGCCGTTTGAGGATGCGACGTTCGACGCGGTGCTGAACTTCGAGACGGTCGAGCACTTCCCCGAACCGGCGCTGATGGTCGCCGACCTGGGCCGTGTGACCAGGCCGGGCGGGGTGCTGATCCTGACCACGCCGAACGTGTTGTGGGAGCCGGTTCACGCATTGGCCGCGATCACGGGCGCGCACCACTCCGAGGGGCCGCACCGCTTCATTCGTTACAACCGGCTGCGGGATATGGTCGCGCGGGCCGGGTTCGAGATCGTGGCTGAGGAAACGACCGTGCTGATTCCCGGCGGGCCGGGCTGGTTGGTGAAGTTGGGCGAGTGGGTTGAGGCGCGCACCCGGCGCACGCTGATGCCCTGGCTCGGACTGCGGCGGGTGCTGGTATGTCGCAAGAAGTAGATACTGTCTCGATCACCGAAGCCCCGCGCCGCCTGTGGCTGCGGGCCGACCGCTGGATGCGCTGGGGCGGACTCGCGCTGCTGGCGCTGTTGATTGTGCGCCTGGATACCAACGAGATTCGCGTGGTGCTGCGCACGGCGGATTGGCGGCTGGTGGCGGTGGGCGTTGTGCTGGTGCTGCCGCTGATGGAGTTCAAGACCTTGCGCTGGCAGGGCATTCTGCACGCGCAGGGGATTCGCATGGGCGCGCTGCCCGCGCTGCTGGCGTACCTGGGCAGCATGTTTATCGGCTTCCTGACACCGGGGCGGCTGGGCGAGTTCATCAAGGCGGTGCATGTCAAGCGTGACTGTGGCGTGCCGCTGGCCCAGGGGTTTTCGAGCGTGCTGGCGGATCGCCTGTTCGACCTCTACGCGCTGATCACGGTGGGCAGCCTGGCGCTGGCGTCGCTGGCCCTGGACGCCAGCGAGATCGTGCTGGTGATCGGGTCCGTCGCGCTGCTGAGCGTGCCGCTGGTGCTGTTCCTGCACCCGGTGACGTTCCGCTGGATCGTGCGCGTGGGGCTGCACTTCGGCAAACTGGGCGCGCGGTTCGTCGTCGAAGACGGCATTCTGCCGCAGATTCGCGCCGGGCTGGTGGTGCTGCGCTGGCCCTGGAACGCCGCCGCGCTGGTGCTGACGGTGTGCGCGTACAGCACCTATTTCGGCATCAGCTACCTGCTGGCGCGGGCGCTCGATCTGCCGGTGGGCTTCGTGCCGGTGATGTTCGCGGTCGCGCTGGGCAGCCTGGTGACGCTGATCCCGGTGTCGATCTCCGGGCTGGGCACGCGCGAAGCGGCGATCATCGCGTACCTGGACACGGTAGGCGTCGCGCCGGAGGCGGCGATCAGCTTCTCGCTGCTGGTGTTCGTGACGTTTTACATCGGCGGTGGGGGCATGGGCGCGATTGCGTGGTGGATCAAGCCCGCGCCGCTGGCGAAGCGGGGCGAGGTAAAACAAAACGCTCAAGTGTAGATCGCGTGTGTTTTCGTAGGGACGTATTGCAATACGCCCCTACAGGGCGGGTTTGGAAACCCGCCCCTACAAATAAACGCGGGTTGCACTCGATCTGTACTTGAGCCAAACAAAAAGTGCAAACGTAGAGACGCTGTGTCTCATATATTAGATGAAGTGGTGAAGCTCATGATCTTGACTTGCGCTTATCGCTTGCAGCTTGCACCTTATAGCTAAAAGGTTCTCGCATGAAACCAACACCAACACCAACCACGTCACGTTACCCGCTGTGGGCGATCCTCTCGCTGTTGTGGATCGTGCTGATCCTGGGGCTGTACTACTGGGTGCATAAGCCGCTGACTCCCGCGCTGGTGGCGGCGGTGGGTGGCGCGGCGCTCGATATCGCCGTCGCGCTGATCATGACTGCGCTTGGTGCGGGGCTGGCGCGGCGTGTATTGTCGCGGCTGGACTTCGCCACCTGGACGCCCGCCGAACGGGTCGCGCTGCACGGGTTAGTTGGGTTGTCGCTGCTCTCGCTGCTGGTGCTGGCGGTGGGCGTCGTCGCGCTGCACGCGCTCAGCATGATCGCGCTGCTGCTGGCGCTGGCCGTGATCGGTGGGCGGGATGCGCTGGCGTGGACCCGTGATCTGCGCGATCTGCGCCCGCGCGCGATCCCGGCGCGCCCCTGGGAACGCCTGCTGATCGCGGTCACGGGGCTGATGGTGGCGCTTGCGCTGCTGCTGGCCGTGCTGCCGCCCACCATGTGGGACGTGCTGACCTACCATCTCGCCGGGCCGCAGCAGTATGTCGAACACGGGCGCATCTACGCCGCGCCGCATAACCATTTTCTCGGCTTCCCGCAGTTGGCCGATACGCTTTACGCGGGGCAGTTGGCGCTCACGGGGCGGCTGGCGGGCAGCGCCGTGCTGCACTGGGTCACGGGCGCGCTGATGCTGCTGATGGTCGGCGGCTACGCGGCGCGGCGCGCGGGTCCGGCGGCGGGCTGGCTGGCGGCGGCGACGCTGTTAGCGGGCTTCACGATCTGGCTGGAATTCACGTTCGCGTATGCCGACCTGATGCCGGTTGCGCTGGCGGCGGCGGCGCTGGCGGTCGTCGAGCGCTGGCGGGGGGTGCGGGAGAAACCTCACGCCCTGGACGCGAACTCTGTTCGCGCGCCCTCTCGCGTGACCGACCCAGGAACTGTAGGGGCGGGTTTCCAAACCCGCCCAGGGCAGGTTTCCAAACCTGCCCCTACAGACACCAATACGCCACCGGCATTAACGGGGGTGAGGCTCCGCGCCGGACTCGGCTACCTGCTGCTGGTGGGGGTGCTGATCGGGTTCGGCATGAGCACCAAGTATTCGGTGCTGTGGCTGGGCGTGGCGTTTGGCGTGCTGGTGCTGTGGTCGGCGCGGCGCGAGGGACTGCGCGCGGTGGTGGTGTTCGGCGTGGTTTACGGGCTGGCGGCGGCGATCACGCTGCTGCCCTGGCTGGTGCGTAACGCGGCCTTTTACGATAACCCGGTGTACCCGCTGGTGCTCGAAGCCGGGGAAATGGACGCGCTGCGGCAGGACTGGTACGGGCGGCCCGGATCGGGGATGCTGTACCGCGAGGATGCGTGGCAGGTCCCGATCATTCCGCTGGCGGCGACCGTGTTCGGCGTGGAGGGCAAGGGCACGTATGGCACGGATATCGGGCCGCTGCTGCTGATCCTGCTCTCGCTGCTGCCGTTGGCGTGGGGGCGCTTGACGGGCGAGGAACGGCAGACGGCAGCGCGCGCGCTGGTCGTGGTGGGCGTGATCACGGCGGTGTGGGTGTTCAGCGCGGCGTTTAGCTCGTACATCAGCGTACAGACGCGGCTGGTGATGTACATGTTTGGGCCGCTGGCGGTGGTGTGCGGCATCACGTTTGAGGCGCTGCGGCGGCTGCCCAAAAAACCGTTTGACCTGTCGTTCGTGGTACAGGGGTTGATCGCGCTGGTGCTGGTCTTCATGGTGATCAACGCGCTGGTGTTCACCAATAACAGCGCGCTGGATCGCTACTTTTCCGGCAAGGACGGCTATCACGACGATTACCTGACGGAAACGCTCACCTGGCACTACGTCTCGATGCAGACGATCAACGAACTGCCGCCGGGCACGACGGTGCGCTTTCTGTGGGAGCCGCGCTACCTGTACTGCGACAACGTGCGCCTGAACTGCCGCACCGATTCGCTGATGGACTCGTGGTACTACGCGCGGCGCACGGTCGCGGACGGCGACCCGGCGCAGATCGCCGCCGCGTGGCAGGACGCGGGCGCGGATTATTTGCTGGTGTACGACTTCGGGCGGCGCTTCGAGCGTGACAGCGTGACGCGCTACGACGCCGCCGATTGGGACGCCTGGGACGTGTTCATCAGCGATCACCTGGTTGAGCAGTGGCGCAACGGGAAAAATCCCGACGACGAGCCGCAGTATATTCTGTATGCGTGGCGGGACAGCGGCTAGTCCCGCGCGGCTGAAGTTCTACACCGGTTATAGGGGCGGGTTTCATCGAACCGAAGGTTCGCACCCGCCCAGGGCGACTTTCTAAGGCTACGCCAAGAAAATAATTACCCCATCCCCCACAACCCCTTCCCTCAG